>NZ_JBTIXF010000039.1:0-59517 GCF_055793945.1 Plantactinospora sp. A48
GGGGTGGGGGGTGGGGGGGGGGGGGGGGGGAGGAGGGCAGGGGGGGGGGGGGGGGGGAGGGCAGAACGGGGGGGGGCCCCTCCCCCCCCCCCCCCCCCCCCCCCCACGATGGCGGTCAGTGCGCGGTCTTCCCGCCCGGCCGGGTGGGCCCAGGTGGTTTTCCGCGCCGCCTCGGCGGGTCAGTGCGCGAGCAGGTCGTCGACCTCCCGGGCCGCGTCGTCCAGGGCACGCTTGGAGCCGACCTCGCCGAGCAGGGCCGCCCGCAGGTGCGGCCGGATCAGATCCATGATCTTGCGGGCCTGCGGGTGGGTCAGTCCGGCGGTGAGCTGCGGCAGGTACGACTCGGACTGCGCGTCCAGCGAGCCCGCCGGGTACAGCCCGGTGACCGACTTGCGCGGCGAGAGCTGGTGACGCGGCGGCAGGAACTGCCGGAGCTGGTCCGGGCTGGTCAGCCAGTCGACCCAGGCCGCCGCGGCAGCCTGGTTGGTGGAGGCTTTGAAGATCGAGTACCCGCCGACGGCGGTGTAGCCGATCGATTTGCGGTCCCGCAGCGGAGGTGCCAGCACCAGGTCGGTGTCGCGGAGACCGGCCTGCCGGACGGCGCCGAGCGACTGGGAGAACAGCATCGTCACCTTGCCCTGCGCCAGCGGGTTGGTCCCGCTCGGCGGCGCGGCGTCGAGGCTGTCCCGGGTGAGGTATCCGCCGTCGGCCAGCCAGGCCGCGAAGTCCAGCGCCCGGACGCCCTCGGGGCTGTTGAAGGTGGCCCTGGTCCGATCCGCGTTCAGGACCTCGCCGCCGGCCTGCCAGAGCAACGGGAAGAACGTGCTGTTGAGGGTCGCGGCCGGTGTCGCGTCGTACTCGGTGGTGAAGAAGCCGGCCCGCTTCAGTCTGGGTGCCTCGGCCCGTACCTCGTCCCAGGTCTGCGGCAGCCGGGTGAGCCCGACCTGGTCGACGACCTTGCGGTTGAAGATGGTGGTGGCCGGCGACATCAGGGTCGGTACGCCGTACGGGGCGCCGTCGAAACTGACCGCGTCGAGCGCGGCGGGCAGGAAGTCGTCGCGATCGTCGGCGATCACGTCGGACACGTTCAGCAGCAACTTCTGTTCGGCGTAGCCGGCCACCTCGTCCGGAATGAGGTACGCGACGTCCGGCGTGGTGTGCCCGGCGACGGCCTTGGCCAGCCGCTTGGCGCGGTCCTGCCAGGGCACCACCTCGACCGCGACGCTGACCCCGGGGTGCAGGGCGGTGAACTGTTTGATCCGGTCGGTCCAGTAGGCCGATTCCAGTTTCCCGCCCACCGGCGCCATCCACATGGTGACCTTGCCGCTGACCTGTTCCGGGGTCGGCTGGGTTCGTCTGGTCGAGCCGTCCCCGCTGCACGCGGCGAGCGCGCCCCCCGTGCCCAGCATGGTGGCGGCGGTGACGAGCGCGAGGCTCACCCGAAGTATTCGCATTTCTCCCCCTGTTTCCTCCTGGCGATCGATGTCGACAGACCCAACGGGGGAGCGTGGCGACCGATGCGGTCGCCGGCACCATCGACACATCCAGGCCGACAGCGGGTTCGACCGACAACAGAATCTGTCTTGACAAAAAAAGTTGTCGGTGACAGGGTTTACCCATGTTCGACATCGCAGTGATCGAGGACCCGGCGGCGGCCGAGGCGTCGCTGGATCCGACCCGGGCCCGGCTGCTGGCCGCGCTCGCCGAACCGGCGTCGGCGACCATGCTCGCCGCCCGGGTCGGTCTGCCCCGGCAGAAGGTCAACTACCACCTTCGAGCGCTCGAACAGCACGGCCTGATCGAGCTGGTGGAGGAGCGCCGCAAGGGCAACGTCACCGAACGGGTCATGCGGGCCACCGCGGCGACGTACGTGATCTCACCGGCGGCCCTGTCCGCCGTGCGCCCCGACCCCACCCAGGCGCCCGACCGGCTGTCGGCGCGGTGGCTGCTCGCCGTCGCCGCCCGGCTCGTGCAGGACGTCGGTGCGCTCATCACCGGAGCGGAGCGCGCCCGGCAGCGGGTGGCGACCTTCACGGTCGACGCCACCGTCCGGTTCGGCTCCGCCAGCGACCGGGCCGCGTTCGCCGAGGAACTGGCGAGCACCATCGCCGCCCTGGTCAGCCGGTACCACGACGAGAAGAGCCCCGGCGGACGCGAGCACCGGGTGGTGTTCGCCCTGCACCCCAGCGCCGCCCCCGACACCAGCACCAACCCCGACACCGATCCCAGCCCCCACACGGGCGACGCAGCCGAGGAGTCCTGAGATGACCACCATGACCAGCCCGACCACCGTACGGATCAACCCGACCGAGTCCACCCCGACGAGCGCCGGCATCCGGCGCCGGCAGCGCGCCCTGGGCGTCGGCGTCGCGGTGGTCGCCAACAGCCTGCTCTACCTGGTCGCCCGCGCGGCCGGCACGGACTTCACCCTGACCGACCCGGGCTCGACCGAGCCGCACCCGCTGATCCTGCCCGAGATCGCCGTCTTCAGCCTGGTCTTCGCGCTGCTCGGGTGGGGGACCCTCGCCCTGTTCGAGCGGTTCACCCGGCGCGCCCGGGTCATCTGGGCGACCCTGGCCGGCGCGGTGCTGCTGGCCTCCTTCGCCCCGATTCTCATCGAGCAGGCCACGCCGGACACCCGGGTCATGCTGTTCGTGCTCCACGCCGTGGTGGCCGCCGCACTCGTGCCGATGCTCCGCCACCGGGCCGGCGCCCGCTGACCACCGGCCGGCGCTGCCGCCCGGCTCCGGGCCGCCGCCTGACCGCTGGCCGCCGCCCCCTGACCACCAGACACAGCCGACAACCAACCACAGCCGAGAAAGGCACCACCATGGGACACCGCTTCGAACTGAGCCAGGACATCGAGCTGGCCGCCACCCCGGAACAGGTCTGGGAGGCCATCGCCACCGGGCCGGGCATCGACTCCTGGTTCATGGGTCGTAGCGAGGTCGAACCGGGGGAGGGCGGGCGGACCCGGCTGCACATGGCCGGTCACGTCGAGGAGGCCACCGTCACCGGGTGGGAGCCCGGCAAGCGGTTCGCGTACAGCTCCGATCCCCGGCCGGACGGCACCTTCCTGGCGATGGAATACCTGATCGAGGGACGTGACCAGGGCAGCACGACGCTGCGGCTGGTGCAGAACGGAGTCCTCGGCGACAACTGGGAGGGCGAGTACGCGGCGATGAAGGCCGGCTGGGGCCGTTACCTCGGCACCCTGGCGGCCTACCTCGAACACTTCCCCGGCCGGACGGCCAGCCCGGTCACGGCGTTCCGCCCCGGCACCGGCGGCCCCGAGCAGGTGTGGGCGGCGGTGACCGAGGCGTTCGGGGTGTCCGGCCCGGTCACCGTCGGGCAGCCGGTCCGGCTCACCGCCGATGGCCTGTCGCCGATCGAGGGCGTCGTCGACCTGGTCAGCCTGCCCACGTACCTCGGGGTCCGCACCGGGGACGCCCTCTACCGGTTCCTGTACTCCGGCGCCGACCGTGGCGACGCGCTGGTGCTCGGGCACCACATCTTCGCCGCCGACCAGGACCCCGAGCGGACCGAGCGGGCCTGGCAGGACTGGCTGGCCGCCCTGCCGGTCGGCTGACCGCGGCTGGCCGGGTGGCTGGCCGGCTGGCCGGGTGGCCGGGTGGCCGGGAGCATCGTCACGGTGCTCCCGGCCGCCCGGTCACGTCGGTTCCGATACGACCGGCAGTACCGCGCCCTCGGCGGCGGAGCGGTGCGCCAGCTCGATCAGCGCGACGGTGGCCACGGCGTCGGCCGGGTCCACCGGCAGGGGGTCGCCGTCCCGCAGCGCCCCGACCAACTGGGCGTAGAAGTCCTGGTACCGGCCGGGATCGGTGGGTACGGGCCGCAGGTCCCCGGGTACGCCGAGCTGGCCGTACCGCTCGGGTGGGACCGAACCCCAGTCGGGCGCCCCCGGACGGCCGCCGTCGCGCAGCGCGGCCTCCTGCGGATCGAGCCCCCAGGTGGTGTAGCCGGCCCGGTCGCCCAGGATCCGCAGCCGCGGCCCGAACTGGGCGGCGACCGCGCTCATCCACAGCTGGGACCGGACACCGCCGGCGTGGGTGAGCGCCACGAACGAGTCGTCGTCGACGAGCGCGCCCGGTCGACGCCGGTTCACCTCGGCGTAGACGCTCACCGGCGGGCCGAACAGCAGCACCGCCTGGTCGATGAGGTGGGCGCCCAGGTCGTACAGGGCGCCACCGGCCTCGTCCGGGGTGCCGCTCTCCCGCCAACCGGGCTTGATCGCCGGACGCCACCGCTCGAACCGCGACTCGAACCGGGACACCCGGCCCAGCTCGCCGGCCTCGACGAGCCGGCGGGCGGTGCGGAAGTCGCCGTCCCAGCGGCGGTTCTGGAACACGGTGAGCGGTACGCCCCGCCGCTTCGCCTCGTCGACCAGCGCTCGGGACTCGGCGGCGGTGGAGGCGAGCGGCTTGTCCACCACGACCGGCAGCCCGGCCGCGATGGCCGCTCGGGCCTGCGGTACGTGCTGCCGGTTCGGTGTGGCCACCACGACCAGGTCCAGTTCGCCCGGGGCGTGCCACAACTGGTCGGCGTCCTCGACGATCCGCGCCTCCGGGTGCTCCCGCCGGACCTGCTCCTGCCGCTCCGGGTTGCCCGTGACGACGGTGCTCAGCCGGAGCCCGGGAGTCGTCGCGATCAACGGGGCGTGGAAGACCCGTCCGGCGACCCCGTACCCGAGTAACCCGACCCGAAGGGATGCCTGAGTTGTCATCTTTTCTCCCGTTGCCTCGCGGTACCTCACCGAACCTACCCGGCCGGGTAGGCCGCCCCGGGAGCGAGGGAGCGACCAGCCCGTTTCGAGGGCTCTGGCCGGGCGTAACGGGTCCCGGCGCTCGATCCGGGCCCGGTAACCTACCTGGGCCGGTCGACCTCGACCGTGGGATACGGCGTGAGCGAGGTGGGTGCGGTGGACGGCACGGACGACTACCAGGTGCGGCCCGTGGGCCGGGTGGTGTCACCGCTGACCGACCGGGCGGACGCGCCACGGCAGGGCGACGAGGGCTCGCCGCCGGCCCGGATCGTGCTCGAACCCGAGCTGCGGGACGCCGCGACCGGGCTCGCCGCCGGTGACCGGATCCTGGTGTTGACCTGGTTGCACCAGGGCCGGCGGGACGTGCTGCGGGTGCATCCGCGCGGTGACACCAGCCGACCCCGGCAGGGGGTCTTCGCGACCAGGTCACCGGACCGGCCCAACCCGATCGGCCTGCACCAGGTCACGATCCTGGCCGTCGAGGGCGACACCCTGACCGTGACCGATCTGGAGGCGATCGACGGCACGCCGGTGCTGGACCTCAAGCCGGTGCTCGCCTCCGTCGAGGAACGCTGAACGGTCGCGGCGGCCCGGCCAGCGGACCGGGCGGTCCAGCCGCCGACGCGCGGTCAACGCGGTCCGACGGTCAGCGTCCGGTGGCCACCAGGGTCACCGGCATCGAGCTGACGACGGTGTGCTTGTTGCTCGGCAGGTAGCGCACCGGACCGGTCAGCCGGATCTCGGCCACCCGGTCCAGCAGTTCGGTCAGGAAGGCCCGCAGCTCCTCCCGGGCCAGGTGGTCGCCGAGGCACAGATGCCGGCCGGCCCCGAAGGACAGGTGCGGGTTGGGGGTACGCCGCAGGTCGAGCGTGTCGGCGTCGCGGAACACCGCCGGGTCGCGGTTGGCCGACGGCCACCAGAAGGTGACCTTGTCGCCGGCCACCATCGGTACGCCCCGGAACTCCAGGTCGTGCGTGACGGTGCGCCGGTTGTACGGGTTGGGCGGGGCCCAGCGCAGCAACTCCTCCACGGCCGAGGGCAGCAGCGACCGGTCGTCCCGCAGCAGCCGCCACTGCTCCGGATGCTCGGCCAGCGCCAGCACCGCCCCGGCGACCGTGTTGCGGGGCTGCTCGCTGCCGGTCAGCAGCATCAGCCAGGTGTTCAGGGCGCGCTCGTACCCGGTCATCGGTCCGCCCGGCGCGTCCGCCGGCAGGTCGCCCACCGCCAACGCGGTACCCAGGTCGTCACCCGGCGCGGCCTGCTTGGCGGCCACCAGGTGGCGGCAGTAGTCGAGCGCGGCCGCACCGGTGGCGTGCGACCGTTCGGTCACCGTGCCGGTGCCGCGGTCGGTGACGTTCGAGTTCACGTCGGTCCAGGCGACCAGCCGGGGCAGGTCCTCGGCCGGCACGCCCAGCACGGTCCCGACCGCGCGGGTGCCGTACGGGCCGCTGACCTCGGCGGCGAACTCGCAGTCGCCGCGCCGCAGTGCGGCGTCCAGCAGGTCGGCCGCGAGCGAGCGCAGCGTCGGCGCCAGGGCCGCCATCGCGCCCCGGTTCACCGCCGGGCGCGCGACGCGCTTGATCAGGTCGTGCCGGGGGTCGTCCATCATGCCGAGCAACACCCCCGCGTGGACACCCGTCTCAAGATCGTCGAGATGGGTGCCGCCGCCGGTACGCCCCCCGCCGCCCTCCGCCGAGAAGGCCGGGTCGGCGGCGGCAGCGACGATGTCGGCATGCCGGCTGAGCACCCAGAACGCCTCGCCGTCGGCGGTCTGCCCCGGCGGGTGCCGCAGGATCGGCGCCCGCTCGCGCAGTCGGGCGAAGACCTCGTAGGGCACGCCGTCGGCGTACCGGGCCTGGTCGGTCAGGTCGAAACCGCCCAGTGCGGACGGTAGCTGGGCCGAGGTGGTGGACAGGGTCACGCGAACCTCCCGATCTCGGTGTCGGTCTCCGCGCTGACGGATCGGGAGAGCCAGTTGCGGGCCAGTGTCGAGTGGGCCGGGCCGGCCGGCTCGGTCAACCGCCGCCACCGGTCCGCCAGCCGGTGCCGGGCCTCGGTGCAGTAGACGTCGGCGAGGAGTTGCCCGTCCGGTTCCTCGTCGTCGGCGGCGCGGGCCAGGGTGACGCCGACGGCGAGCAGTTCCCGGGCGATGGCGCCGAGGTGGGTCAGGGTGTGTTCGTCGGCGTACGCCGACCCGGGCTCCGGCTGGGCGGCGACGGCGGTACCGCAGGCCCGCCGGAACCGGCGTAACTGGATCGACGTGGCCCGCAGGTGGCCACGGTTGGCCGTGGACAGCCGGCCCGTCTCGGACGGGTCCGGAAGCGGCCCGGCCAGGTGGTCGTCCGGGTCCGGTGTCCACCGGGACAGCAACAGCCGGGCGGCCTGGATGTCGGCCTGGAAGTCCACGTTGCCGGCCACCCGCAGCATCCGGGCGTCCCGGAACAGCCGCTCCACCGGCACGGCGGGCACGCCCCGGCGGCGCTTGCTGGAAACCGTCTCCACGCCCTCCCCGGCGAACAGCGAGACCGTCGAGTCGACCGTCCGCCAGCAGCCCAGGCTGGCGATGTTCTTGGTCAGGTAGCGCTCCACCAGCCGGCCGTCCGGCTCGCAGCCGAGCAGGTTCCAGCTCACCACGGCCTCGATGGCGTAGACCTCGGCCAGCCCGGCCGCGATGATCCGCTGGATCTGGTCGTACTCACCGAGACCGCGCCCGTCGATGGCCCGGCGGCGCACGAAGTCGCGCGACTCGGCCAGGCACCGTCGGGCCAGCGCCAACGCCGGCGCGGCCACCATGGTGTGCCGGCCGAGCACGGCCGCCGCCCCGACGGCCGGCACGGCCCGTACGTCGCCGGTCGGCACCTGGAGCACCCGGTCGGCCGGTACCCGTACCCGGTCGAAGGACAGCGCCCCGTTGGGCAGCCCGCGCATGCCGGTGAACTCGATCGGTGACCGGACGGCGAAACCGATGCTGGCGGTGTCGACGAAACAGAGCGCCACCCGGGGACCGTCCGGCCCCGGGATGGTCGCCGTGACGGTCAGCAGGTCCGCCACGGGCCCGTTGCCGATGAAGAGCTTCTCCCCGGTCAGCAGGTACGCCGAACCGTCACCGACCGGGACCGCCGTGGCGGCCGGCCGGGCGTTGTTGTGACCGGCCGGTTCGGTGTCGGCCCACCCGGACAGGGGCCCGGCGGCGATCCGGTCCCGGACGAAGTCGCCGGGCGGGCCGTCCGGCAGCGCCGGCAGCAGCCCGGCCACCCCCGCGGTGTTCTGCACGCCGAGGAAGAGCCCGACGGTCGGGCTCCACCCGGCCGCGGTCTCGACCACCCGGAACACGTTGTAGGCCGACAACCCCAGCCCGCCCAACCGGCCGGGTACGGACAGCCCGAGGTAGCCTCCGGCGCGCAGCGCGGCGACGAAGCCGTCGGGCAGCCGGCCGGTCCGGTCCAGCGCCTCCGGGTCCACGTGGTCCCGGATCAGCCGGGTGATCCCGGCGACGGCGGCGGCACCGGCGGCCCGGTCAGCCGGATCCTGCCGGGGGAACGGCCGCAGCTCGTCCCACCGCAACCGACCCGACCACAGGCTCTCGGCGAAACTCGGCGCGCTCACCGGCGCCCCCGAGGGTGCTCGTGGAAGCCCTGCCCGGTCTTGCGGCCCAACCGTCCAGCCTGGACCAGCTGGCGCAGCAGGGCCGGTGGGGCGTACTGCGGCTCGCGGTACTCGGTGTACAGGCTCGCCGCGACGGAGGCGACGATGTCCAGCCCGATGAGGTCGGCCAGCCGCAGCGGCCCGACCGGATGCCCGCAACCCAGCGTCATTCCCTTGTCGACATCGGCCGCCGAGGCGAAGCCCGACTCCACCATCCGCACGGCGTTCAACAGGTACGGGATCAGCAGCGCGTTGACCACGAACCCGGCCCGGTCGGGGGAGCGGATCGCCTGCTTGCCCAGGACGGCGGTGACGAACGCCTCGGCCGTCGCGTAGGTGGTGTCGGTGGTCAGGGCCGACGGGACCAGCTCGACCAGGGGCAGCGCCGGCACCGGGCTGAAGAAGTGCGTGCCGAGCACCTGTCCGGGCCGGCCGGTGGCGCTGGCCAGCCGCTGGATCGGGATCGCCGAGGTGTTGGAGGCGAGGATCGCGTCCGGCGCGGCGACCAGCCGGTCCAGGGCGGTGAAGATCGCGACCTTGTCGGCCTCGTCCTCGCGGACCGCCTCCACCACGAGCTGCCGGTCGGCCAACCCGTCAAGGTCGGCGGTGAAGGCGATCCGGCCCAGGGCCGCGTCCCGCGCCTCGGCGGTCAGCCGGGCCCGCCCGACGGCGTGGTCCAGCGAGCGGGTGACCCGGGTCCGGGCCGCCGGCAGCGCCGCCGGACCGGAGACCACCACCCGCACGTCGAGGCCCGCCGCCGCGCAGACCTCGGCGATGCCCGAACCCATCACGCCGCAGCCGACCACACCCACCCGGCTGATCGCGGCGCCCGCCGCCGGAACCCGGTCGCTCGCGGCGCCCGCCGCCGGTGCGGCCAGGCGGTCGTGGCCGGGCGCGCTCACCGGTTCGCCTTCCAGCGCAGCAGGCAGGCACCCATCGACATGCCACCGCCGAAGCCGGCCAGCAGCACCAGGTCGCCGTCGCGCAGCGCGCCCGCGCGGTTTGCGTCGTCCAGTGTCACCGGGATCGAGGCGCTGCCAGTGTTGCCGTACCGGTCGAGGGTCCGGTGGGTCCGGGCGCCGGCCAGACCGCACCGCTCGACCAACTCGGTCAGCAGCACCCCGTTGGGTTGGTGCGGCACCACGTGGTCGACCTCGTCGAGCCCGGCGCCGGCCCGCTCGACCAGGGCGGCCAGCGCGGGCGGCACGTTCGCCATCACGAAGTCCCGGACCCCGCGACCGTTCATCCGGAAGTAGTGCCCGCCGGCCGCGACCGTGTCGGGCGAGGTCGGCTGGCGGCTGCCCCCGGCCTCCACCCGGATCAGGTCGTGCGCGTGTCCGTGGCTGGACAGGTCGAAGTCCAGCACCCCGTACGGGGCGGGAACCGCGCCCACCACCGCCGCGCCCGCGCCGTCCCCGAGCAGCACGGCGGTGCGGTGGTCCGAGAAGTCGAGGATCCGTGAGTAGACGTCGGCGCCGATCACCAGGGCGACGGCGTCCGGGCGCAGCGCCACCAGGCTGTGCGCCAGAGCCAGCCCGTAGACGAACCCGCTGCACACGACGTTGAGGTCGAAGCAGGCCGCCCGGGTGGCGGACAGCGCGTGCTGGACCAGATAGCTGGTCGGTGGCTGTGGATGGTCGCCGGTCGAGGTGGAGACGATCAGGTAGTCGACCCGGTCGGCCGGCACACCCGCCTGGTCGAGCGCCGCCGTGGCGGCGTGGACCGCCAGATCCGAGGTGGCCTCGGTCGGCGCGGCCCAGCGGCGGGTGACGATCCGGGTCTTCCGTTCGATCCACTCCGCCGTCACGCCGGTCTGCTCCGCCACCCGGTCGTTCGTCACTTCGTCCTTGGGGAGGTATGAGCCGGTGCCCAGAATCCCCGCCGCGTAGTTGGCCACGATCGCGTTCGCCCTTCCTCGGTACGACGGCCGCGGCGCTCAGCCGACCGCTGCCGGAACTGGCCGGGGCGCGGGATCGGCCCCGCGCAACGGGTTGAGCCGTCGTTCGCCCAGGCGCGCCCGGAACTCGGGGTCGCTGACCCCCAGGCCGCGATCCGGGGCCAGGCAGAGCACCCCGACCTTGCCGAGGTGCCCGTTCGTCTGCACCAGCCGGGCCGCCCCGCCGACGTCGGCCAGCGGATAGACGGTGGACAGCGCCGGTGCGAGCCGGCCGAGCTGGAACAGCCGGTTGCACTCCCACTGCTCCTGGAGGTTGGCCACGTGGCTGCCGATCACCCGCTTGAGGTTCATCCACAGGTAGCGGTTGTCGAACTGGTGCTGGTAGCCGGTGCTGGAACCGCAGGTGACCACGGTGCCGCCCTTGCGGACCACGTAGACCGAGACCCCGAAGGTGGCCCGGCCGATGTAGTCGAAGGCCACGTGCGGGTCCTCGCCGATCTCGGCGCGGATCGCCGTGCGCAACCGCCGGCCGAGCTCGGTGGTCTGCTCCGGCGTGGGCGCGGCGTCCCCGCCCATCCCGAGCTGCCCACGGTCGATCACCACGTCACAGCCGAGGTCACGGGCCGGACGTACCTTGCCGGGCGAGCCCACCACGCCTACCGCGATGCCGCCACCCGCCTTGACCAGCTGGACCGCGAAGGCGCCGAGCCCACCGGTGGCGCCCCAGATCAACACCACGTCGCCCTGCTTGATCCGGGCCCCCCGGTCACTGACCAGCATCCGGTACGCGGTACCCGCGCACAGCGTCGTGCTGGCCGCCTCCTCCCAGGTCAGGTGCGCCGGCTTGGGCACCAGTTGGCTGGCGCGTACCACGGTGTAGTGGGCCAGGCCGCCGAAGTTCGTCTCGTACCCCCAGGCCCGCTGCTCGACCCCGAGCATGCCGTCGGCGTGCGTGGCCGGTTCCTGGTCGTCCACGTACGCCGGGCTCACCAGCACCCGGTCACCGATCCGCCAGCGCCGCACACCCTCGCCGACCCGCACGATCACCCCGGCCGCGTCGGACCCCACCACCTGGTACGGCTGGTCGTGCCGGGCCGCGAAGCCGCCCTGCCGGCCGTACCGGGCCAGCGACCGGAACGTGGAGACCGGCTGGAACATCGCCGACCACACCGTGTTGTAGTTGATCGAGCTGGCCATGACCGCGACCAGCACCTCATCCGGGGCGAGCACCGGCATCGGCACCCGACCGACCCGCAGCGAGCGGCGTACGTCCCGGTCGGCGGAATCCCCGAACATGTCGGCGTCGGCCGCCCGTAGATGGGCCGCGAGGTAGTCCGCCGGCACCGGCAGCCGGGCCAGGTGTTCGGGCGCCGCGTCGTCGAGTACGGCCTCGGCCAGAGCGTCCACGAGCGGTCCTCCCGATGTCGGCCCACCACGGGTGAGCCTTCTCAAACACCCTCTGGGGAAACGCTATGGACGCCCACCGGGCCCGGCCCACCCCCTACGCACCCCTAACCGGCCGGCCGGGTCGACACCGCTGCTCAGCCGCGCCGCGCCGGGGGACCGGCCGGGGACCCACCCGGGTCGACGGCCGGATTTCGTCAGGTCGGGACGCCGCCGCCGAGGACCGGGCCGGCTGATCGATAGGGGTGGTCAACCGCGCTTCTGGGGTTCTCGACCCGCCGTGTTCCGGGGGAGATTGCGGGTGCGGACACCTCGGGAGGGCCTCGATGATCACCAGCGTCGGCGTGGACGGCTCGGCCCCCGGTCCGGTGGCCGTGATCGGGATGGCCTGCCGGTTTCCGGGCGCGACCAACCCTGCCGAGTTCTGGCGGTTGCTGCGGGACGGCCGGGACTGCGTCACGGCGGCCCCCCGACCCGGTCTCCCGCCCGGCGGCTACCTCGACTCGGTGGACGGGTTCGACTGCCGCTTCTTCGGCATCTCCCCGCGCGAGGCCACCGCGATGGACCCGCAGCAGCGCCTGGTGCTGGAGCTGTGCTGGGAGGCGCTGGAGGACGCCCGGATCGTGCCCGCGAACCTCGCCGGTGAGCGGGTCGGGGTCGTCATGGGCGCCAACGACGACGACTACGCCCGGCTGACCCACGACAGTGGCCCGGCGGCGGTGACCGAGCACACCGTGTCGGGGCTGAGCCGTGGCCTGGTGGCCAACCGGGTGTCGTACCTGCTCGGCCTGCGCGGACCGAGCCTCACCGTCGACACCGGACAGTCGTCGGCGCTGTCCGCCGTCCACCTCGCGGTCAACACGTTACGGGCGGGGGACGCGACGCTGGCGCTGGCCGGCGGCGTCCACCTCAACCTGCTCGCCGAGGGCTTCCTGATGGTCGAACGGTTCGGCGCGCTCTCCCCGGACAACCGCTGCCACGCCTTCGACGCCCGCGCCAACGGGTACGTGCGGGGTGAGGGCGGCGGGGTCGTCCTGCTCAAGCCGCTGGACCGGGCCATCGCCGACGGCGACCGGATCTACTGCGTCATCCGCGGTGGAGCGGCCAACAACGACGGGGGCGGCGACAGCCTCACCGCCCCCGACCCGGCCGGCCAGCGCGACGTGCTCCGCCAGGCGTACCGGGCGGCCCGCACCGACCCGGTCGACGTGCAGTACGTCGAGGCGCACGGCAGTGGAACCGCGCTCGGCGACCCGGCCGAGGCCGCCGCGCTCGGCGCCGTGATCGGTGCCGCCCAACCCCCGGGCCGGCGGCTGCCGATCGGGTCCGTGAAGACCAACATCGGCCATCTGGAGGCCGCCGCCGGAGTAGCCGGCCTGATCAAGACGGTCCTGGCCCTCCATCACCGGATGCTGCCGGCGAGCCTGAACTTCGTCACCCCGAACCCGGCGATCGACCTGACGGTGCTGCGGTTGCGGGTGGTGACCGAGTCCACCCCGTGGCCACGGCCGGATGCCGAGCTGGTGGCCGGGGTCAGCTCCGTCGGGATGGGCGGCACGAACGTGCACCTGGTGCTGGCCGCCGCGCCGACCCAACCCCATCCGACTGCCTCGCCGACCCAACCCCATCCGACTGCCACGCCGGGCCGGCGACCACCGGCGGTGCTGCCGTACCTGCTGTCCGGCCGGACCGAGCAGGCGGTGCGGGACCAGGCCGCCGGGTTGGCGGCGCGGGTGGCCGAGGAGCCGGCACCGGAACCGCTCGACGTGGCGTACTCGCTGGCCACCACCCGTACCCGGTTTCCGCACCGGGCGGTCCTGCTCGCCGCCGACCGGGTCGAGCTGGCAGGCAGACTCACCGAGGTGGCCGCCGCCGGCCAGAGCGCCGGTACGGTGCGGGGAACGGCCCGGGACCGGCCACGGCTGGCCGTCCTCTTCACCGGTCAGGGCAGCCAGCGCGTGGGCGTGGGCCGGGAACTGGCCGAGACGTTCCCGGTCTTCGCCGACGCGCTGGACGACGTCTGCCGCGCCGTCGACCGGTACCTCGACCGACCGATCCGGTCGCTGCTCTGGGCCGATCCGGGCTCGGCGGAGGCCGAACTGCTCGGCCAGACCGCCTACACCCAGCCGGCCCTGTTCGTCATCGGCACCGCGCTGCACCACCTGGTGACCGACTGGGGAATCCAGCCCGAGGTTGTGGCCGGGCACTCGGTCGGTGAACTGGTCGCCGCGCACGTCGCCGGGGTCTTCCCGCTCAGCGCTGCGGCCGAGCTGGTCTGCGCGCGAGGACGGCTGATGCAGGCGTTGCCGGCTGGCGGCGGGATGCTCGCGGTCCGGGCGACCGAGGCGGAGCTGCGGCCACTGTTTCGTGACCACTCGTCCGTGGTGGACGTGGCCGCGGTGAACGGACCGCGATCCACGGTGCTCTCCGGCGCGGCCGACGCGCTGCGCGCCATCGCCGAACGGCTCGACTCAGCCGGCCTGCGGAGCCGATGGCTCCAGGTCAGCCACGCCTTCCACTCACCGCTGATGGATCCGGCGCTCGACGACCTGGCGCAGGTCGTCCAACGGCTCGCTCCGGAGGCCCCGACGATCCCGCTGGTCTCGGCGGTCACCGGGCGGACCGCCACGGCCGCCGAACTCACCGCGCCGGACCACTGGGTAAGCCATGCCCGCCGGCCGGTGCGGTTCCTCGACGCCGTACGCGCGATGGCGGCCGACGGGATCACCTCGTACCTCGAACTCGGCCCCGACACCGTGCTGACCCCGATGGTCCGGGACTGCCTCGCGGAATCCGGCGGCGCGGCGCTGGCGACCGGGGTGACCCGGGCGGACCGGTCGGAAACCGCGACCGTGCTCGCCGCCGCCGCCGAACTGCATGTCCAGGGGGTGGACGTGCGGTGGGACCGCGTCTTCGCTGGCTGGTCCGGTCGGCCGGTGGATCTGCCGACGTACCCGTTCCAGCGTCGCCGCACCTGGTTGCCCGATGTGCGGAGCGGCGGCACCGCCACCGGAAGCGCATCGGATCGCGACAGTGCGGCCGGCGCGGCCGAACCCGGTGCCACGGCGGTCCGGGGCACCGAGGCTGGCGGCACGGCGGTCGGGGCCACGGTGGTCGGCGGCGCGGACGTCCGTAGCGCCGGGCCGGGGACGGCGAAGCCACGGGATCCACGCCGCCTGCTCGACGCGGTACGGCGGGTGACCGCCCGCGTGCTCGGTTACGCCGATCCGGCGGAGGTCGAGCCTGAGGCGACCTTCCGGGACCTCGGCGCCACCTCGCTGACCGCGGTCGAACTCTCGACGGCCATCGCCGACGAGTTCGGAACGACCCTGCCGGCGACGTTGGTCTTCGACCATCCGTCGCCGGTGGCGGTGGCTGGGTTCCTGGCCGGCTCGGCTGTCGGATCCGGGTCCCCGGACGGTTCTGGTTCGAGGGTGGGCGCTGGGTCTTCTGCGGCTGCGGGACCGGTGGATGGGTCGGATCCGGTGGTGATTGTGGGGGTGGGGTGTCGGTTGCCGGGTGGGGTGGGCTCGCCGGCTGAGTTGTGGGATCTGTTGGTGTCGGGTGGGGAGGTGATGTCGGATTTCCCGACCGATCGGGGCTGGGATCCGGGGCTGGTGGGCGCTGGCGGCGTGGGTTCGTCGGTGGTCGGCGTGGGCGGCTTCCTGGATGACGTGGCGGGATTCGATGCGGAGTTCTTCGGCATTTCGCCGCGGGAGGCGTTGGCGATGGATCCGCAGCAGCGGTTGTTGTTGGAGGTGGCGTGGGAGGCGTTGGAGGACGCGGGCGTTGACCCGGGTTCGTTGCGGGGGACCAACACCGGCGTCTACGTCGGCGCGACGTCATCGGAGTACGGACCGCGGCTCGACCGGGCCGGCGAGGACGTCGCCGGCTATGTGCTGACCGGCACGACCGGTGGTGTGGCGTCCGGTCGGTTGTCCTATGTGTTTGGTCTTGAGGGGCCGGCGGTGACGGTGGATACGGCGTGTTCGTCGTCGTTGGTGGCGTTGCATCTGGCGGTGCAGGCGATCCGGGCGGGTGAGTGTGATCGCGCCCTGGTCGCCGGCGTGGCGGTAATGGCTTCACCGGGAATGTTCGTGGAATTCAGCCAACAACGGGGACTGGCACCGGATGGCCGGGTCAAGGCATTCAGCCAGGATGCCGACGGAACCGCCTGGGCCGAGGGTGTGGTGGTGTTGTTGGTGGAGCGGTTGTCGGTGGTGGTTGGTCGTGGTTTTGGTGGTGGGGTGTGGGGGGTGGTTCGGGGTTCTGCGGTGAATCAGGATGGTGCGTCGAATGGTTTGTCGGCGCCGTCGGGGGTGGCGCAGCGGGGTGTGTTGCGGGGTGCGTTGGTGTCGGGTGGGTTGGTGGCGGGGGATGTGGATGTGGTGGAGGGGCATGGGACGGGGACGCGGTTGGGGGATCCGGTTGAGGTGGGGGCGTTGGTGGATGTGTATGGGGTGGGTCGGGGTGTGGGTGGGGATTTGTTGTTGGGTTCGGTGAAGTCGAATGTGGGTCATACGCAGGCGGCGGCGGGGTTGGTGGGTGTGGTGAAGGTGTTGTTGTCGATGCGGTTTGGGTTGGTGCCGGGGTCGTTGGGTGTGGGGGTTCCGTCGGGGTTGGTGGATTGGGTGGGTGTGTCGGTGGTGCGGGGGTTGGTGGGGTGGCCGGTGGTGGGTCGGGTGCGGCGGGCGGGTGTGTCGTCGTTTGGGATTTCGGGGACGAATGCGCATGTGATTGTGGAGCAGGCGGCTGCGGGGTTGGGTCGTGGTTCTGATTCTTTGGTTTCTTCTTCTCCTTCTGTTGCTGGTGAGTTGCCGGTTGGGGTGGTGTTGTCGGGTCGGTCGGTGGCGGCGGTGCGGGGGTTGGCGGGTGGGTTGAGTGCGTTGGTGAGTAGCGAGGGTTTGTTGGTGGGTGATGTGGCGTTTTCGTTGGGGTGTCGGGGTGTTTTGGAGCGGCGGGCGGTGGTGGTTGCGGGCGGTGTGGGGGAGTTGACGGAGGGACTGGGGGTGGTGGGTTCGGGTGGGGTGTCGTCGTTGGTGGTGTCGGGTGGGCGGGTGGTGTCGTCGGGTTCGGGTGGTGTGGTGTTTGTGTTTTCGGGTCAGGGGTCGCAGCGGGTGGGGTGGGGTCGGGTTTTGGCGGGGGTGTTTCCGGTGTTTGGGGAGGCGTTGGGGTTGGTGTGTGGGGAGTTGGATCGGTGGTTGGATCGGCCGTTGTCGACGGTGTTGTTCGCGGATCCGGATCCGGATTCGGATCGGGGGTCAGGTTCGGCTTCGGGTTCGGGGTCGGGTTTGTTGGGTGAGACGGTGTTTACGCAGCCGGGTTTGTTTGCGGTGCAGGTGGCGTTGTTTCGGTTGTTGGGGTGGTTGGGGGTTGTTCCGGATGTGGTGGTGGGGCATTCGGTGGGTGAGGTGGCGGCGGCGTATGTGGCGGGGGTGTTGTCGTTGGGGGATGCGGCGCGGTTGGTGTGTGCGCGGGGCAGGTTGATGCAGGGACCGGATCCGAGCGGCGCGGCGGAGTTCGCGGAGGTTGCGGCGGGGATCGAGGTGGGGGCGCCGAAGTTGCGGGTGGTGGCGGCGGGTGGTGGGGAGGTGACGGACCCGGGCTACTGGGTGCGGCAGGTGCGGGAACCGGTGCGGCTTGCCGATGCGGTGGACGCGGCGGTGGCGGGTGGTGGCCGGGTGTTCGTGGAGTTGGGTGGAGACGCGGTGTCGACGCCGATGCTGCGGCAGGCGGTGAGTGTCGATTCGGGTGCGGTGGCGGTGGGGTTGGTGGGTCGGGATCGGGATGAGTTCCGGGCTTTTGTCGAGGGTTTGGCGCGGGTGTTCGTGGCCGGGGTGGGGGTCGACTGGTCACGGGTGAACGCCCATCGGCAGGGTCGGTGGGTTGAGCTGCCGAGGTATCCCTTCCAGCACACCCGCTACTGGTACTCGCCGGCTGGGATCGAGCGGCCGGACCGTGGCAGCGCGGCGGCGGTGGACCGGTTGCGGTACCGCGTCGTGTGGCGGTCGCTACCCCTCGGGAAGCCCGACCCGGCCGGGCTGCCGGCGCAGACCGGGTTGGCGGCGCAGGCCGGGTTGGCGGCACCGGTCGGGTTGGCGGCGCAGGCCGAGCCGGCCGAGGTGCCGGCCGGGCTGGCGGTCCCGACCGACCGACGGCCGGTCGGGCCGGCTGTGGGGGTCTGGCTGCTGGTGACGCCGGCCGAGTACGGGCCGGGGCGCCAGGTGTTCCAGGTAACGCCCCCGGCCGAACCCGTCGACCGGATCGAGCCCGCCCGATCTACCGCCTTCCTCGGCGACAAAGCCGGATGGCCCCGACCATCGGATGCGGTGGCCGAGGCGCTCGGCCCGGCAGCGGTCACGGTGACCGCGGACCTCGGCAGGGACGACCGTGCTGGGCTGGCGGCGAAGCTGCGCGCGGCGGCGGCCGGGCGACCGGTCGCCGGGGTCGCGTCGGTGCTGGCGCTCGACGAGGCACCGCATCCCGGGCATCCCGGGCTGTCCGGTGGACTCGCGGCCACGCTGCTGCTCGTCCAGGCCATTGTCGATCTCGACCTGGCGGCACCGTTGTGGCTCGTCACGAGTGGGGCGGTCAGCGTCGGCGGTGACGACCGGCTGACCAGTCCGGCCCAGGCCCAGACCTGGGGTCTCGGCCGGGCGGTAGCGCTGGAACACCCGGCGATCTGGGGCGGCCTGGTCGACCTGCCGTCCTGCCCGGACGCCGCCGACGGTCCCGGACCAGGCGCCGCCGACGGTCCCGGACCGGACGCCGCCGACGGCGTCAGGGTGGACGCCGCCGACGGTTCCGGGATTGTGGACCGGCTCCGAGGCGTACTCACCGGCGGCGGCGGCGAGGACCAGGTGGCGATCCGGCCCGCCGGTGTCTTCGCCCGTCGGCTGGTCCGGGCCCCGGCCGAACCGACGGCGGCGACACCGTGGCGGCCGGGCGGCACGGTGCTGGTCACCGGCGGGACCGGCGCGCTCGCCCCGCTGATCGTCCGCTGGCTGGCCGAGGCCGGGGCGGAACGCGTCGTACTCGCCGGACGGCGGGCCGTGGCGGTGCCCGAGCCGCCCCGACCCGAGGTCCGGGTCACGGCGGTGGCCTGCGACATCACCGATCGGAGCGCGGTGGCGGCCCTGCTCGGCCAGCTCGCGGAACGCGGTGAGCCGGTCCGGTCGGTGGTCCACGCCGCCGCCCACATCCGGCTCGGGCCGCTGGCCGCCACCACCGTCGACGAGTTGGCCGAGATCACCGCCGCGAAGGTCGGCGGGGCGGCGATCCTCGACGAACTGCTCGACGCCGAACCACTGGACGCGTTCGTGCTGTTCTCCTCGGTCGCCGGGGTGTGGGGCAGCGCCGAACACGGCGCGTACGGCGCGGGCAACGCCTACCTGGACGCGCTGGCCGAGCAGCGCGCGCAGCGTGGCCGCCCGGCCACCGCGGTCGCCTGGGGCGCCTGGGGTGGTGCGCGGCTGCCCGAGGGCGAGGACCCGGTCGAGCTGGACCGGCGCGGGCTGCACCTGCTCGACCCGGAGCTGGCGTTCCGCGCTCTGCGGCAGGCGCTCGACCGGCGCGAGACCACGCTCACCGTCGCCGATGTCGACTGGACGCTGTTCGGTCCGGTCTTCGCCGTGGCCCGGCGCCGGCCACTGTTGGCCGAGGTCGCCGCCGCGCCCCCGCCGGTCGCGCCCGCCAGGGCCGATGGAAAACCGGCGGCCACGGCCGACGGGGACGCGGCCGACGGACCGCCGCTCGCCGACCGCCTCGCCGGACTCTCCGAGCCGGACCAACTGGCGCTGCTGACGGACCTGGTCGTGCGGCACGCCGCCGCGCAACTCGGGCACACCCAGTCGGCCAAAGTGCCGACCGATGCCGCGTTCCGGGACCTGGGCTTCGACTCGCTCGCGGCGTTGGGCCTGGTCGATCGGTTGAGCGCCGTGACCGGGCTGCGCGTACCGGCCACCCTGATCTTCGACCACCCCAGCCCGGGGGCGGCTGCGGAGTTCCTGCGTACCGAACTGGTGCCGGAGGCGGCGCCGCCGGCGGCCGTGGCCCATGCCCACCTCGACGGCTTGGAGGTCGTGCTGCCGTCGGCGGCCACCGACGGGCGGGCGCGGCGGGAACTCGCCGGCCGGCTGCGGGCGCTGCTGGTCCGGCTCGACGACGAGCCGGCCGACGCCGGCGGCGACGTCGACCTGGACCTGATCAGCGACGAGGAGATGTTCGCGCTCATCGATCGAGAGGTCGGACCGGAATGACCGAGTCGACGGCGGGCCACGGCCCGGGTGGGACGCCATCGGGCCACGCCCCGAAGGAGACGGCCCCAGGTCGTGCCCTGGACGGGACGCCGTCGGGTCGCGGCCCGGAGGGGACCGCACCGATGGACGACGGGAAGCTCCGCGAATACCTCAAGCGGGTGACCCTCGACCTGCGCCGGACCCGCCGGCGGTTGCAGGAGATCGAGGAACGGGAGCGCGAACCCGTCGCCATCGTGGGGATGGCCTGCCGGTTCCCGGGCGGGGTGACCTCACCGGAGGAACTGTGGGAGCTGGTCGTCGCGGGTACCGACGCCACCGGAGACCTGCCCGGTGACCGTGGCTGGGACCTCGACGCGCTCTACGACGCCGACCCGGGGCGCCCCGGCACCTCGTACGCGCGCCGTGGCGGCTTCTTGGCCGGGGCGACCGAGTTCGACGCGCAGTTCTTCGGCATCTCGCCCCGCGAGGCACTGGCCATGGACCCGCAGCAGCGGCTGATCCTGGAGGTCGCCTGGGAGGCGCTGGAACGGGCCGGCATCGACCCGACCGGTTTGCGGGGCAGCCAGACCGGCGTCTACGTCGGGCGCAACGACCAGGAGTACGGCACGCCGATGCAGCGCGCCCCGGAGGCGGTGGCCGGGCACCTGCTCACCGGCGGCCTGGGCAGCGTGCTGTCCGGGCGGATCGCGTACGCACTCGGGTTGGAGGGGCCGGTCGTGACCGTCGACTCGGCCTGTTCCACCTCGCTGTCGGCGCTGCACCTGGCCGCCCAGGCGATCCGGAACGGGGAGTGCTCCCTCGCGCTGGCCGGCGCGGTCACCATGCTGGCCACCCCGGGGATGCTCGTGGAGTTCAGCCGGCAGCGCGTGCTCGCCCCCGACGGCCGGTGCAAGCCGTTCTCCGCCGACGCCGACGGGATGGGGGTGGCCGAGGGCGTGGGGGTGCTGGTACTGGAGCGGCTGACCGACGCCCACCGGCACGGCCACCGTGTGCTGGCCGTGGTACGCGGCTCGGCGGTGAACTCCGACGGCGCCAGCAACGGGCTGACCGCGCCCAACGGCGCGTCGCAGCAGCGGGTGATCCGGCAGGCGCTGGCCGCCGCGCAGCTCTCGCCGGGGCAGGTGGACGCGGTGGAGGCGCACGGCACCGGTACCCCGCTCGGCGACCCGATCGAGGCGCAGGCGCTGTTGGCGACCTACGGGCAGGGTCGACCGGCCGACCGTCCACTGTGGCTGGGCTCGGTCAAGTCCAACCTCGGCCACACCCTCGCGGCGGCCGGGATGGCCGGCGTGGTCAAGATGGTGCTGGCGCTGCGCCACGGGCGGCTACCCCGTACGTTGCACGCCGACCGACCGTCGCCGGAGGTGGACTGGTCCACCGGGGCGGTGCGACTGCTCACCGAGCCGGTGACCTGGCCGGAGACCGGCGAACCACGACGCGCGGCCGTGTCGGCGTTCGGGGTCAGCGGCACCAACGCGCACGTCATCCTGGAACAGGCCCCCGAGCCGCCGCCCGGGCCGGCGGCTGTCGCCGTACCCCCGCAGGTCCTGCCCTATCCGGTCTCGGCCCGTAACGATCCGGCGCTGCGGGACCGGGCGGCCGCGCTGCGCGGCCTGCCGGCCGGGCCCGACCTGGCGCTGTCGCTGGCGGCCACCCGCGCCGCGATGGAACACCGCGCGGTGGTGGTCGCGGCCGGGCCGGCGGAACTCGACGCCGGGCTCGCCGCGCTGGCCGGCGGCGCTCCGGCGGCGCAGGTGGTCCGGGGTACGGTCCGGCCGGGCGGCCGGACGGTCTTCGTCTTCCCCGGCCAGGGCGCCCAGTGGGTGGGGATGGGCCGGGAGCTGCTGGAGACCTCGCCGGTGTTCCACGACCGGTTCGCGGAGTGCGAGCGGGCCCTCGCGCCCCACCTGGACTGGTCGCCCCGGCGGGCGCTGGCCGACCCGGTCGCGCTGGAGCGGGTGGAGGTCACCCAGCCGCTGCTGTGGGCGGTCATGGTGTCGTTGGCCCGGCTGTGGCAGGCACACGGGGTCGGCCCCGACGCGGTCATCGGGCACAGCCAGGGCGAGGTGGCCGCCGCCTGCGTCGCCGGCGCGCTGTCCCTGGACGACGGCGCCCGGGTGGTCGTGGCGCGCAGCCGGGCGCTGGCGCAACTGCCGCCCGGTGGCGCGATGGCCTCGGTGGCGCTGCCGGAGGCGGAGGTCACCGCCCGGCTCGCCCGCTGGGCCGGGCGGCTCTCCGTGGCCGCCGTCAACGGCCCGTCCTCGGTGGTGGTGTCCGGGGACGCCGACGCCTGCCGGGAGCTGGTCGCCGGGTGCGACGACGAGGGGGTACGGGCCAAGCTGATCCCGGCCGCCCAGGCCGGGCACTCGGCCCGGGTGGAACCGTTGCGCGCCGACCTGCTCGCCGCGCTGGCCCCGATCACCCCTCGGGCCGCCACGGTGCCGTTCTATTCGAGCGTCACCGGCGATCCGCTGGACACCACCGGGCTCACCCCGGACTACTGGTACGCCAACCTGCGCCAACCGGTGCGGTTCGCCGGGGCGGTCCGCACGCTGCTCGACCGGGGCCACCACACCTTCATCGAGGTGGGCACGCACCCGGTGGTGACCGCCGGCATCGAGGAGACCGCCGAACTCGCCGGGGTCGACGCGGTGGTGGTGAACACCCTGCGCCGCGACGACGGCGGGCTGCGCCGGTTCGTCACGGCGCTCGCCGAGGCCCACGTCACGGGGGTACGGGTGGACTGGGCGGCGACCTTCGCCGGCACCGCCGCCCGCCCGGTGGACCTGCCGACGTACCCGTTCCAGCGGCGCCGGTACTGGTTGGAGTCCCTCACCGGCGCCCCGGACGACACCCCGCGCGACCTGCTGGGCCCGGCGCTCCCCCGACCCGACGCCGACGGGCACGTG
This sequence comes from Plantactinospora sp. A48, assembly GCF_055793945.1. Taxonomy (NCBI): domain Bacteria; kingdom Bacillati; phylum Actinomycetota; class Actinomycetes; order Micromonosporales; family Micromonosporaceae; genus Plantactinospora; species Plantactinospora sp. A48. The sequence continues at coordinate 22,897 of NZ_JBTIXF010000039.1, forward strand.
CTCACCGGGCAGGTGTCGGTCCGTACCCACCCGTGGCTCGCCGACCACGCCCTCGGCGAGACCCCACTGCTGCCCGGCACCGCGTTCCTGGACCTGGCGCTGCGGGCCGGGGCCGAACTCGGCTGTGCGCGCGTCGACGAGCTGACCCTGGAGGCGCCGCTGCCGCTGCCGGCCGGCACCGTCGTACGGCTCCAGGCGGTGGTCGATGGCGCGGATGGCACCGGTCGGCGCCGGCTGGCCGTCTACTCGTTGCCCGAGGCCGCCGGTCCGGAGGTGCCGTGGACCCGGCACGCGGTGGGAACCCTCGCGCCCGCCGACGACCCGGCCGCACCGGTTTTGCCGGTTTCGTCGACCTCGCCGGTTTCCTCGGTCCCGCCGGTTTCCTCGGTCCCGCCGGTTTCCTCGGTCCCGCCGGTTTCCTCGGTCCCGCCGGCCGCCGGGTGGCCGCCGGCGGGGAGTGCCGAGGTGGACCTCACCGACCGTTATCCGAGCCTGGCGGCCCGGGGCTACCGGTACGGGCCGGCCTTCCAGGGTCTCCGCGCCGCCTGGCTGGACCCCACCGGGGTCTACGCCGAGGCGGTGCTTCCGGCCGACGCGGCCGACGACCTCGACCGGTTCCTGCTGCATCCGGCCCTGCTCGACGCGATCCTGCACGCCTTCGGCCTCGACGCCCCCGACGACCGTACGCTGCTGCCGTTCGCGTTCACCGATGTCCGGCTGTCCGCGACGGGCGTCTCCGAGCTGCGCGCCCACCTCGTCCGGGTGGGCACCGACGCCGTCTCCGTCCAGCTCACCGACGGGGCGGGCAACCCGGTCGGGGCGATCGGGTCCATCGCGTTCCGCCCGACAACCGTGCGGCGGTCCACCCGCGACCCCAACGCCGCGCTGTTCCGGGTGGAGCTGACGCCGGTTGACGTACCGGCCCGGCTGCCCGGCGGGGGATGGGCGGTGCTCGGCGGGGAGCCGTCCCTGCTCGCGGACCTCGCCTCGGCGGGCATCGAGGCGGTTGCGTACCCGGATCTCGACGCGCTGTCCCGCGCCGGAGCGGTGCCGGCCACGGTGCTGACTCCGGTACCGGTGGTCGACGGGCCCGACCCCGACGCCCCCGACCCCGACACCCCCGGAACCGTGCGCGCGGTGACGACGGAAACACTCGGCCTGCTGCGACGGTGGCTCACCGACGAGCGCTTCGGTGCGGCCCGGCTGGTGCTGGTGTCACGTGGCGCCGGTCTGGCGGAGGCGGCGGCCCGGGGTCTGGCGCGCGTCGCTCAGCTTGAGCATCCGGGCCGGCTGGTCCTGGTCGACGCCGACGGCCCGGTACCGCCTGCCGCCCTCGGGCTCGACGAACCGCAACTGGTGATCCGGGCCGGTGTGGTCCAGGCACCGCGCCTGGTCCGGGTACCGCCGGCGGTCGGAGGGACGGCGCCGGTCACGGCGGCGCCGGCCGCGACCGGCGCCGTCCCGTGGGGCCCGGAGGGCACCGTACTGATCACCGGGGGTACCGGTGCGCTGGGCCGGCTGGTGGCTCGTCATCTGGTGACCGAGCACGGCGTCCGGCACCTCGTGCTCGCCAGCCGACAGGGTTCGACCGCCTCGCTCGACGAGCTGACAGCCGAGCTGACCGAGCTGGGCGCCCAGGTCACCGTGGCGGCGTGTGATGTGGCCGACCGGGCGGCGCTGGCCGGGCTGCTCGCGGAGATACCCGCCGCGCATCCGCTCACCGGGGTGGTCCACGCGGCGGCGGTGCTGGACGACGGAGTGCTGGCCGCCCAGTCACCGGACCGGCTGGCGACCGTGCTGCGCCCCAAGGTCGACGCGGCCTGGCACCTGCACGAGCTGACCCGGCACCTGGACCTTGCCGCGTTCGTGCTGTTCTCGTCCATCTCCGGAGTACTCGGCAACGCCGGGCAGGCCGGCTATGCCGCGGGCAACGCCTTCCTCGACGCGCTGGCCGAACGGCGACGTTCCGAAGGGCTGCCGGCGACCTCGCTCGCCTGGGGCACCTGGGCGGGCAGCGACAAGGTCGTCGCGCTCGCCGGTGCCGATCGGGCCCGGCTGGCCCGTACCGGGATCGTCCCGCTCTCGCCAGAGGACGGACTCGCCCTCTTCGACGCGGCCGTCGGCGCGGGGTCGGTGAACGTGGTGCCGGTGGCGTTGGACCTCGGCGCGCTGCGCCGGCTCACCCCCGGGCAGGTCCCGGCGCTGCTGCGCGGCATCGCCCCGGCGGGTCCGGACCGGCGTGCCGGCGACGGGTCACGGCCGGCGACCGGCGACGGGTCGTTCGCGGCGACCAGCGACGGGTCGTTCGCGGCGACCACCGAACTGGTGCTGGCCGAGCTGCGGGTGGTGCTCGGCTACGACGGGTCGGACGCCCTCGAACCGGACCGTAACTTCAAGGATCTCGGACTGGATTCGCTGACCGCGCTCGAACTGCGTAACCGGCTCGCCGCCGCAACCGGGCGCCGGCTCCCGGCGACACTGGTTTTCGACTATCCGTCCCCGGCCGCGGTGGCTGGGTTCTTGACGGGTGCGGCTGTTGGGTCTGGGTCTGGGTCTGGTGTTGGTTCGGGTTCGGGTTCGGGTTCGGGTTCGGTCGATGGTTCGGTTGCTGGGTCCGGGTTTTCGGCGGGTTCTGGGTCTTCGGCGGAGCCGGATCCGGTGGTGATTGTGGGGGTGGGGTGTCGGTTGCCGGGTGGGGTGGGTTCGCCGGCTGAATTGTGGGATCTGTTGGTGTCGGGTGGGGAGGTGGTGTCGGGTTTCCCGACCGATCGGGGTTGGGACCCCGGATTGTCCGGCGTGGGTGTTGGGGTGGGCGGGTTCCTGGATGACGTGGCGGGTTTCGATGCGGAGTTCTTCGGTATTTCGCCGCGGGAGGCGTTGGCGATGGATCCGCAGCAGCGGTTGTTGTTGGAGGTGGCGTGGGAGGCGTTGGAGGACGCGGGCGTTGATCCCGGTTCGTTGCGAGGGACCAACACCGGCGTCTACGTCGGCGCGATGAACGACAACTACCTCGACCTGCTACGGGATTACGGCGATCTGGAGGGCTACCGAGGCACCGGAAACGCCGGCAGCGTCAACTCGGGTCGCCTGTCCTATGTGTTTGGTCTTGAGGGGCCGGCGGTGACGGTGGATACGGCGTGTTCGTCGTCGTTGGTGGCGTTGCATCTGGCGGTGCAGGCGATCCGGGCGGGTGAATGTGATCGCGCCCTGGTCGGTGCCGTCACCGTCTCCGCGACGCCGTTCACCCATGTCGAATTCAGTCGGCAGGGCGCGCTCGCCCCGGACGGTCGGGTGAAGGCGTACATGGACTCGGCGGACGGAACGGGTGTCTCCGAGGGTGTGGTGGTGTTGTTGGTGGAGCGGTTGTCGGTGGTGGTTGGTCGTGGTTTTGGTGGTGGGGTGTGGGGGGTGGTTCGGGGTTCTGCGGTGAATCAGGATGGTGCGTCGAATGGTTTGTCGGCGCCGTCGGGGGTGGCGCAGCGGGGTGTGTTGCGGGGTGCGTTGGTGTCGGGTGGGTTGGTGGCGGGGGATGTGGATGTGGTGGAGGGGCATGGGACGGGGACGCGGTTGGGGGATCCGGTTGAGGTGGGGGCGTTGGTGGATGTGTATGGGGTGGGTCGGGGTGTGGGTGGGGATTTGTTGTTGGGTTCGGTGAAGTCGAATGTGGGTCATACGCAGGCGGCGGCGGGTTTGGTGGGTGTGGTGAAGGTGTTGTTGTCGATGCGGTTTGGGTTGGTGCCGGGGTCGTTGGGTGTGGGGGTTCCGTCGGGGTTGGTGGATTGGGTGGGTGTGTCGGTGGTGCGGGGGTTGGTGGGGTGGCCGGTGGTGGGTCGGGTGCGGCGGGCGGGTGTGTCGTCGTTTGGGATTTCGGGGACGAATGCGCATGTGATTGTGGAGCAGGCGGCTGCGGGGTTGGGTCGTGGTCCGGTTTTCGGTTCTTCGTTGTCGGGTTCTGTTTCGGATTCTGATGGTTCTGGTTCTGCTGTGGTGCCTGCTGGTTCTGTTGTTCCGGCTTCTGACGGTTCTGGTTCTTCGGGTTTGCCGGTTGCGGTGGTGTTGTCGGGTCGGTCGGTTGGTGGGTTGCGGCGGTTGGCGGATGGGTTGGCTGAGGTGGTGGGCGGTGGCGGCGTGTCGCTGGGTGATGTGGCGTTTTCGTTGGGCTGTCGGGGTGTTTTGGAGCGGCGGGCGGTGGTGGTTGCGGGCGGTGTGGGGGAGTTGACGGAGGGACTGGGGGTGGTGGGTTCGGGTGGGGTGTCGTCGTTGGTGGTGTCGGGTGGGCGGGTGGTGTCGTCGGGTTCGGGTGGTGTGGTGTTTGTGTTTTCGGGTCAGGGGTCGCAGTTGGTGGGGTGGGGTCGGGTTTTGGCGGGGGTGTTTCCGGTGTTTGGGGAGGTGTTGGGGTTGGTGTGTGGGGAGTTGGATCGGTGGTTGGATCGGCCGTTGTCGACGGTGTTGTTCGCGGATCCGGATCAGGGTTCGGGTTCGGGGTCGGGTTTGTTGGGTGAGACGGTGTTTACGCAGCCGGGTTTGTTTGCGGTGCAGGTGGCGTTGTTTCGGTTGTTGGGGTGGTTGGGGGTTGTTCCGGATGTGGTGGTGGGGCATTCGGTGGGTGAGGTGGCGGCGGCGTATGTGGCGGGGGTGTTGTCGTTGGGGGATGCGGCGCGGTTGGTGTGTGCGCGGGGCAGGTTGATGCAGGGACTGGACCCGAGCGGGGCGATGGCGGCGGTGGGCGCGGGTGAGGAGGCGGTGGCCGGGTGGTTGGCGGGTGTGGCCGGGGTGGAGGTGGCGGCGGTGAATGGGCCGGGGTCGACGGTGGTGTCGGGGGATGAGCAGGCGGTGTCGGGGTTGGTGGGGCGGCTGGCGGATGCGGGGGTGCGGGTGCGGCGGTTGGCGGATGGGCGGGCGTTCCATTCGGCTTGGGTGGAGCCGATGTTGGGGGAGTTCGCTGAGGTGGTGGCGGGAGTTGAGGTGGGGGTGCCGGGGTTGCGGATGGTGGCGACGGGTGGTGGGGAGGTGACGGACCCGGGTTACTGGGTGCGGCAGGCGCGGGGACCGGTGCGGTTCGCCGATGCGGTGGGTGTGGCGGTGGCGGGTGGTGGTCGGGTGTTCGTGGAGTTGGGCGGGGATGCGGTGCTGACGCCGATGGTGCGGGAGGTGGCGGCGGGTCTGGGGATGGCCGACGAGGTGGTGGCGGTGGGGCTGGGTCGGCGGGGGCGGGAGGAGTTCCGGGTTTTCCTGGAAGGGCTGGCGGGGGTGTTCGTGGCGGGTGGCCGGGTGGACTGGTCGCGGGTGAATGGGCATCGGGGAGGCGCGTGGGTTGAGCTGCCGGGGTATCCGTTCCAGCACGTCCGCTACTGGCCGGATCCCCCAGCGGCCATCCAGTCCGGTCCGGCCATCGGGTCCGGTCCGGCCATCGGGTCCGGTCCGGAAAGCCGGCTCGACCCCGCGTCGCCGGTGGACACGCCGGAACCCCAACCGGCGGAGTCGGCGGCCGGGAACGAACTGCTCGACCGTCTCACCGGGACACCGGCCGAGCGGGAGCGGGTCCTGCTCGACCTGGTACGCACCGAGATCGCCGTCGTGCTGGCGCACGCCAGCGGGGCGGCCATACCGCCCAAGCGGTCCCTGACGGAGCTGGGGTTCGACTCGCTCGCGGCGGTCTCCCTGGCCACCCGACTGAGTACCGTCACCGGGCTCACCCTGCCGGCGACCCTGGTCTTCGACCACCCGACCGCGGCGGCGGTGGCGGCCCACCTGCTGGCGTTGCTGACCCCGGAGCCCGAGACGGTGCTGGCGGCGGAGCTGGACCGGTTGCGCGCCGCCCTGCCCGACGGGGCCGACGACCCCGGCGTGCGGGACCGGGTCGCCGCCCAGCTCCGGGCGTTCCTCGCCGAGCTGGCCGTACCGGACGACCCGACCGGCCCGGATCGGGAGAGCACGGCGTCCGGGAACGGCACAGCGTCGCGGAACGGCACGGCGTCCGGGAACGGCACGACGCCGGGGAACGGCACGACAGCACCGGACCTGTCCGCACGCCTTGACGGCGCCAGCGACCAGGACATCTTCGCGTTCATCGACGCGGAGCTGGGCACGGCCGGCAGGAACGAGGACAGGGATGTCTGACGAGGCGAAGCTACGCGAGTATCTGAAGCGGGTGACGGTCGAATTGCACGACAGCCTCCGCCGGGCCCGGGACCTCGACGAACGCCAGCACGAGCCGATCGCCATCGTCGGGATGGCCTGCCGGTTCCCGGGCGGGGTGAGATCACCGGAGGAGTTCTGGCGCCTCATCGAGTCGGGCATGGACGCGATCGGCCCGTTCCCCACCGACCGGGGTTGGGACCTGGCGGCCATCTACCACCCCGATCCCGACCACCCCGGCACCTCGTACGTCCGGGAGGGCGGCTTCCTGGCCGACGCGGCTGACTTCGACGCCGACTTCTTCGGGGTGTCCCCCCGGGAGGCCCTGGTGATGGATCCGCAGCAGCGGTTGTTGCTGGAGGTCGCGTGGGAGGCGATCGAGCGCGCCGGTATCGATCCGACCAGCCTGCGGGGCAGCCGTACCGGGGTGTATGCGGGATCCGCCACGAACGACTACGCCACGCTGGCCGCCAGCGCGGGCGACGAGATGGCCGCGCACCGGCTGACGGCGACCGCCGGCAGCGTGCTGTCCGGTCGGCTGGCCTACTTCCTCGACCTCGACGGCCCGGCGGTCACCCTCGACACCGCGTGCTCCTCCTCGCTCACCGCGCTGCACGTGGCCACCCAGGCGTTGCGCCGGGACGAGTGCTCGCTGGCCCTGGTGGGCGCGGTGACCGTGCTGGCGACGCCCGACTCGTACGCGGATTTCAGCCGGCACCGGGGGTTCGCGGCGGATGGTCGCTGCCGGTCCTTCGCCGCCGCCGCGGACGGGACGGGTTGGTCGGAGGGTGCCGCCGTGTTGCTGGTCGAGCGCCTGTCGGACGCCCGGCGTCAGGGGCACCCGGTGCTGGCCGTGGTCCGGGGCTCGGCGGTGAACTCCGACGGGGCCAGCAACGGTCTCGCGGCACCCAGCGGACCCGCCCAGCAGCGCGTCATCGCCCGAGCGCTCGCCGATGCCCGGCTCGACCCCACCGAGGTGGACGCGGTGGAGGCGCACGGCACCGGGACCAGGCTCGGCGATCCCATCGAGGCGCAGGCCCTGATCAGCGCGTACGGCCAGCGGCGCCCATCGGACCGGCCGCTGTGGCTGGGATCGGCCAAGTCCAACATCGGTCATGCCCTGGCCGCCGCCGGGCTGGCCGGGGTGCTCAAGATGGTCCTGGCGATGCGCGCGGGGGTGCTCCCGAGGACGTTGCACATCGACGCGCCGACCCCGCAGGTCGACTGGACGGCCGGCACGGTCCGGCTGCTGACCGAGGCCCGGCCGTGGCCGGAGACCGGGCGGCCCCGCCGGGCCGGTGTCTCCGCCTTCGGTATCAGCGGTGCGAACGCCCACGTCATCCTGGAGGAGGCCACCGGGCCGGCCAGCACGCCCGGCTCGGCTGCCGGGCCCGGGAACGCCACCGAACCAGCCACCACGTCCGGCGGCGCCAGCGGACCCGACGGCACCGCCGCGCCCGAGGGTTCCACCGTGTCCGGCGATGCCGGCCGGTCCGACGGCGGGTTGGTGGCGGCGGTACGGGCCGGGTCGACCGGTCCCGTACCGCTGCCGCTCTCGGCGGTGACCGCGCCGGCCGTGGCCGACCAGGCGGCCCGGTTGCGGGCGCACCTGGACGCTCATCCGGAGCTGTCCGACGTCGATGTCGGGTGGTCCCTGGCCACCACCCGGACGGCTTTCGGGCACCGGGCGGTGGTGCTGGAGGACGGTTCCCGACGCGGGCTCGACGCGCTCAGCCGGGGCGAGGCCGCCGCCTCGGTACTGCTGGGCGTGGCTCGTGACCCGGGTGGCACGGTCTTCGTCCTCCCCGGCCACGGTTCACAGTGGACCGGGATGGCCCTCGACCTGCTCGCCGAGTCGCCCGTGTTCGCGGCCCGGTTCCGGGAGTGCGCCGCCGCGATCGAGCCGTACGTGGACTGGTCCGTCGTCGACGTGCTGCGCGGCGCGGCGGGTGCGCCGTCGCTGGACCGGGTCGACGTGATGCAGCCGGTGCTCTTCGCCGTGATGGTGGCGCTGGCCGAGCTGTGGCGGGCGTCCGGGATCGAGCCGGACGCGGTGGTCGGGCACAGCCAGGGCGAGGTCGCGGCGGCCTGTGTCGCGGGCGCCCTCACGCTGACCGACGCGGCCCGGCTGGTGGTGCTGCGCTCGCGGTTCATCGTCCGGGAGTTGACCGGCCGGGCGGCCCTGGCCTCGGTGGCGCTGCCGGCCGCCGAACTGGCCCGGCGGCTCGCCGGAACCCCGGACAACGCGGCGAACATCGGAACCCCGGACGGTGCGGCGGGTGGCGCCGGAAATCCGCACGGTGCGGTGAGCATCGCGGGGGTCAACGGGCCGGCCGCGGTGACCGTGGTCGGGGAGCCGGATGCGGTGACGGAACTGGTCGCCGCGCTGGTCGCCGACGGTGTCCGGGCCCGGGTCATCTCCGCTGGCGTCGCCTCGCACAGCCCGCTGGTCGAGCCGTTGCGGGAGCGGATGCTGGATCTGCTGTCCTTCGTCCGCCCGAAGGCGGGCCGGATACCGATCTACTCGACCGTGACCGGTGGTCGGTTGACCGGCGCGGAGCTGACGGCCGACTACTGGTTCCGCAACGTCCGGCAGCCGGTCGCCTTCGAACCGGCGGTGCGGGGCCTGCTCGACGCCGGTTTCCACACCTTCGTCGAGGTCAGCGCCCATCCCGTGCTGGTCGCGCCGATCGAGGAGACCGCCGAGGCCGCCGGGGTGGAGGTGCTGACCGTGGGCAGCCTCCGCCGGGGGGCCGGGAATCTGGCCCGGTTCCACGCCTCCCTCGCCGAAGCCTGGGTACGGGGAGTCCCGGTGCGCTGGTCCGAGGTGCTCGACGGGCGGCGGGTCGAGCTGCCGACGTACCCGTTCCAGCGTCGCCGTTACTGGCTCCGGGCCGGCGGCCCGGCGACCCGGCCGACCACCCCGGCCCCGGCCGGCCAGCGGGACGACGTTGCGGCCCCGGTCGGTGCGGCGGACGGTGTCCCGGTCCCGGCCGATCCGGCGGAGCGGGTCCCGGCCTCGATCGGGCCGGTGGCCGTCGGTGCCGTCCGGCTGTCCCGGCCGGACCGGGCCGGGCTGCTCGAACTGGTCCGGGCCGAGGTCGCCGCGGTGCTCGGGCATCCGGGCCCCGAGACCGTCGACGGGCACCGGCGGTTCCTCGAACTCGGCATGGACTCGGTCACGGCGGTGCAGTTGCGGCACCGGCTCGGCGCGGCCACCGGTACGCGGTTGCCGACCCGGATCATCCTGGACCGGCCGACCCCGTACGCCCTCGCCGAACATCTGGCCGACACCCTCACCGCGCCGGTCGAGTCGCCGGCGGGGCTGCTGGCCGAGCTGTGCCGGACCGCCCGCGACCGGGGGGCGAGTGACGAGTTCACCGAGCTGCTCGCCCGGATGGCCCGGTTCCGGCCGACCTTCTCGGCCCCCGGGCCCGCCGGCCTGGCCGAGCCGGTCCGGCTGACCGGTCCCGGCCCGGCGCCCGCACTGTTCTGCCTGCCCACGGTGCTCGCCACCGCCGGTCCACACCAGTACGCGCGGTTCGCCACCGGCTTCGCGGGCGATCGCGAGGTGGCCGCCGTGCCGATTCCCGGGTACCTGCCCGGCGAACCGCTCGCGGAGAACCTCGACGCGCTGGTGGCGACCCTGGTCCGGGCGGTGTGCGACGGTGCCGCCGGCCGGCCGTACGCGTTGGCCGGCTACTCCTCGGGTGGCCTGCTGGCGCAGGCGGTCGCGGGCGGGTTGACGGCGGCCGGCGTCCCGCCCGAGGCGCTCGTGCTGGTGGACGTGTACCGCCCCGACGGGCTGCCGGCAGCGCTGCGCGCCGTGCTGCTGTCGGGCATGGTCGACCGGCTCGACGAACTCGGCGCGCTCGACGACACCCGGTTGACGGCGATGGGCGGCTATCTGGCTCTGCTCGACGGGTGGCGGCCGGTGCCGGTGGCCGCGCCGACGCTGCTGGTCCGGGCGAACCGGCCGGTGCCCGGCTGGCCGGATGGCGACGACGGCTGGCGGTCCTCCTGGGACCTGACACATGCCGTCCTGGAAACCGAGGGTGACCACTTCACGCTCATCGAGGAACACGCGACCACCACGGCGCGGACGATCCGGCGTTGGTTGTCCACAGTAGAGGGGAGCAGACCATGACGGAACGGACGTCGGTGGTGGTCGTGGGGGCGGGGCCGACCGGCCTCGCCGCGGCGTGCCTGTTGCGCCAGCTCGGCGTCGAGGTCCGGGTGCTGGAGGCCACCCCCGTGGCCGCGCCCGGCTCCCGGGCCGTGGCGCTCTGGCCGCCCGCGATGGCGGTGCTGGCGGAAGCCGGGATCGGGGCGGAGGCCGAACGGCGCGGCTACCGGGCGCGGGCGATGAACTTCCAGATGCCCGGCGGTGCGATCCTGCGCGCGCCGCTGGGAACGGCCGACCAGCCGCTGATCCTGCCGCAGGTGGAGACGGAGTTGCTGCTCGCCGGCGCGCTCGCCGACCGGGGCGGCCGGATCGAGCGCGGCGTGCGGGTGGTCGACGTGCTGCCCGGCGACGACGGGGTCACGGTGCGGGCCGAGGGACCGGACGGGGTCGAGTTGATCGAGGCCGACTGGCTGATCGGGGCCGACGGGGTCCGCAGCGCGGTCCGGGAGCGGCTCGGCATCGCCTACTCCGGCGAGCGCATCCCGGCGACGTACCTGCTCGCCGAGGGCCGGGTCGAGGGCCGGTTCGCCCGCGACGAGGTGCACTACTTCCTGGGGCGTACCGGCACGCTCGTCGTGGCGCCGCTGCCGGACGGCCTGGTCCGGGTGGGTGGTGCCGTGCCGGCGGACACCGAGCCGACCCTGGCGGTCACCCAGCGGTTGATGGACGAACGCGGGCCGGGCGGGCTGCGCCTGGTCGACGTGGCCGCGATGTCGATGTTCAGCAGTTCGGAGCGGATCGCGGCGACCTTCCGGTCCGGACGATGCTTCCTGGTCGGCGACGCCGCGCACACCCACGCGGCGGTCGGCGGGCAGGGCCTCAACCTCGGCCTGGAGGACGCCCGGAACCTGGCCTGGAAACTCGCCGGAGTGATCAACGGGCGGCTGGCACCCTCGGTGCTGGACACGTACCACGTCGAACGGCGGCACGCCGCAGGGGAGACCGTGCGGGCCACCGGCCTGCTGGCCCGGCTGGCGATGGGCGGCCCGGCGCGGGCGGTGGTCCGCAACGCGGTCTGGCGGGTATGCCAGGCGACGGGTCTGCTGCGCCGGGTGTTCGCGCCGATGCTCGCCGGTTCGCGCAGCCGCTACCCGGAGGGTCTGCTGGCGCCCACCACCGACCGGCGGACGCCGGTCGGTGCGCGTACCCCCCGGTGGGTGCCGCCGCCCGGACCGGACACCGGCACCCGGCTGCGGCTGCTCACCTGGGGTTCGGCCGGCACCTGGAACGCCCCGGCCGCCGCCCTGGCCGCGCGCTGGCCGGACCTGGTCACCCACCAGCACACGGCCCAGGCCGGCAGCGGGTTCCTGCTGCTGCGCCCCGACGGGTACGTGGCCGGCGGCGGTCGACGCCCGGCCGGCCTGGCCACGGTCGGGGGGCTGCTCGCGAACCTCGCGAGGACCGGCTCCGATTCCCGCCAATCACGCGACGCTACGTCACGAAGTGCCGTCGGAGGCATCGACGGCCCTTGAGTCGCCGCCCGCCCGGCCAGCACGCTGAGCGGATGGTCGAACAGCGGAAAGTGATGTTCGAGCGCGCCACCGCGCTGGCCGACCTCGATCGGCTGCTCGCCGAGGCGACCGGGGGCGCCGGCCGGATGGCCCTGGTGACCGGTCCGATAGCGAGCGGGAAGACGGAGCTGGTCCACACGTTCGCCGCCAGGGCCGGCGCCCGGGGCGCCCGGGTGCTGGCCGCGACGGCCGCCCGAGCCGAACGCGCGGTGCGGTTCGGGGTGCTCGAACAGCTTCTCGGGGGCGCCGCGCCGACCGCCGAGCAGGCCACCCGGGTCACCGGCCCGCTCGGCGAAACGCGGCTGACCTGCCTCGACCCGCACGAGGTGGACCCGGAATCCGCCCGGGTGCTGCGCCAGCTCTGCCTGGCGCTGCTCGACCTGATCCCGCCCGACCCGGGGGTGCTGGTCATCGTCGTGGACGACATCCAGCACGCCGACCCGGCCTCGCTGCACTGCCTGCTGTTCCTGATCCGGCGGCTGCGTACGGCCCGGGTGCTGCTGGCCCTCACCGAGTCGGTCGAGCCGCAGGTGGCCTCCCCGCTCTTTCACGCCGAACTGCCGGGTCCGCCGTGGTGCCACCGGATCCACCTGCCGTTGCTGTCGCTTCCGGGGGTACGCGCGATGCTCGCCGCGCGGCTCGGCCCACACCGGGCCCAACGCCTCGGCGCCGGTTGCCACTCCGCCTCGGGGGGCAACCCGCTGCTGGTCCGGGGCCTGATCGACGACCAGGGCACGGGCCCGGACGTGGTGATCGGGACCGGCTTCGCGGACGCCCTCCGATCCTGCCTGTACCGCTGTGACCCGCTGATGCTCGCGGTGGCCCGCGCCTCGGCCGTGCTCGGTGACGCCGCCACCGATCCGTTGCTCGCGGAGCTGATCGACAAACCGGTCGAGGCGGTCGCCGGGGCCCGCGCCGCGCTGGTCGCGGGTGGCCTGCTGACGGACGGGCGGTTCCGCACGCCGGCCGCGGCCGAGGTCGTCCGCCGGGCCATGCCGCCGGGGGCGCTGACCGCGCTGCACGCCCACGCCGCCCGGCTGCTGCACCGCTGCGGGGCTCCCGCCGGTACGGTCGCCGAGCACCTGCTGCGGACCGCGACCGAGCCGGACGAGCGGGAATGGGCCATCGTCGAGCTGCGGACGGCGGCGGATCAGGCTCTCTCCCAGGGAGATACGGCGCTGGCCGCGAGCTGCCTGCGAGTCGCCGTACGCGACGATGACGATCCGGTCCGGCGGGTCGACACCCTGGCTCGGCTGGTCCGGACGCAGTGGCGGATCGACCCCGCCGAGGCGGCGGCCCGAGCCGCCGAGCTGCCCTCGTCACCACCCGCGCCGTCCGCCGAACTGCCGCTCTACTCGCTGCTCTGGTTCGGCCGGGCCGACGCGGTGGCCGAAGCGCTGCGCCAGCCGTCGGGTCACCGGGTGCGGCTGGCGGCGCCCTGGCTGACCTGTGGTTATCCGGACCATGGTGGCGGGACGGCCCGCTCGGGGCGGGTCGCGCCGGACGCGGGCCCCGAGCAGCCCTCGGCCCAGGCCGTGGCCATGTTGTGGGCCGCGCTGACCGGGACCGACCTCGACGCCGCCGAGCAGATCCTCCGGGAGTCCCGGGTGGACGGCGGAACCATCGCCCGTACGCTGGCCGCGATCGTCGGCTGTGTCTGCGCCGGGCGACTCACGCTGGCCGCGGCGCGCTGCGCGGCGCTCGCCACCGAGGCGGCCGAGCTGGGGGCGCCGGCCTGGTGGGGACTGTTGACCGCGCTGCGCGCCGAGATCGCGCTGCGGCACGGTGACCTGCGCGGCGCGGACGAGCACGCGGGCTCCGCGCTGGAGGCCATCCCGCTGCGTAGCTGGGGGGTGCTGGTCGGCCTGCCGCTGAGCGTGCAGATCCGGGCCGACGTCGCCCGGGGCCGGACCGACCGGTCCGCCGAGCGACTGCGCATTCCGGTGCCCGAGGCGATGTTCCGCACCCCGATCGGACCGCTCTACCAGCAGGCCCGGGGCCGGCATCAGCATGCCACCGGGCGGTACCACGCGGCGCTGGACGAGTTCCGGTCGGTCGGGCGGTGCGTCTCCCGGTGGGGGATGGACCGGCCGGTGCTGTTCCCGTGGCGAACCGACGCCGCGCGCAGCCTCGCCGAACTCGGCCATCACCGGGCGGCCCGGGACCTCGCCACCGAACAGCTCGGCCGCTCCGATCCGGCCGATCCGCGTTCCGACGTGGCGGCGCTGCGGATTCTCGCGGCCGACGGGCAACCGGCGGAACGGCCGAGCCTGCTGGAACGGGCGGTCGACCTCGCGGAGCGGGGCGCCGACCGGCTCGAACTGGCCGGCGCGCTCGCCGAGCTGGCCGTGGCGTACCGGGAGGTGGGGCGGCTCGGTCCGGCCCGGCCGTTGCTGCGCCGGGCCCGTGAGCTGGCCGCGCGGTGCGGCGCCCCGCTGCCGGGCGGCGCCGCTGGTCGGGCCGCGGCCGGTCGGCCGACGATGAGCGATGCCGAGGGACGGGTCGCCGCGCTCGCCGCCCTCGGGTACACCAACCGGCAGATCGCCGACCAGCTGTTCATCACGGTCAGCACCGTCGAGCAGCATCTCACCCGGGTATACCGGAAACTCAAGGTCAACCGGCGGGCCGACCTGCCGCTGTCGTATCAGTGAATAACTTCGAATTCGAAGCAGGTACGATCGCGGGATGAGCGAAGCGGCGCCAGGCCTGAGCGCGGAGCAACTTGGTGCGTACTTCGCCCTGGTGGAGGTCGGCAGCCTTCTTCAGTACGCGGTGGACGAGCACCTGCGCGTTGACGGCGACCTCAGCTATGTGCAGTTTCAGCTCCTCGCCCGGCTCGTCGACGCGCCCGCGGGCAGGCTGCGGATGACCGACCTGGCCGACGGTGTGGTGTACAGCCGCAGCGGGCTGACCTATCAGGCGGGCCTGCTGGAGAAACGCGGCCTGATCACCCGGTCGCCGTCGCCGGATGACGAGCGCAGTGTCATGGTGGCGGTCACCGACGTCGGCCGCGACCTGGTCGCCCAGGTGCTCCCGGGGCATGTCGACCGGGTCCGGCACCTGTTGTTCGAGCCCCTGACCGGTGACGACGTCGCCGCCCTCAGTGCCGTCCTGGGTCGGGTCCGCGACCACATGCGCGCCGCTCCGCCCCGCTCCGCCAAGTCTCGTGCCCGGCGCAACCAGGCCGGCTGAGGCACGGCGGGCGGCTGTTCCCGGCTCCGTCAACCACCCGGAGCCGCGTGCTCTGGCCGCCGGGAGCGACGAGGAGAGTCCTGCCGACCGGCGGTAAGCCCGGCTGAGACGACTGTCACCCACCGAACCACATGTGCTTCGAATTCGAAGCGTGCTAGCTTGTTGTTCGACAGTGCTTCGATTTCGAAGCACATGGCTCTGGAAAGAAGAGGCTCGTCATGAAGGCAGTGCGTTTCCACGAGTACGGCACCCCCGAGGTCCTGCGCTACGAAGACGTGGACCAGCCGGTCCCCGGCGTCGGCGAGGTCCGGATCCGGGTGGCGGCGACGTCCTTCAACCCGGTCGAGGGCAACATCCGCGCCGGTGTCATGCAGGACTCCATCCCGATCCGGCTGCCGCACACCCCCGGCATCGACATCGCGGGCACGGTCGACGCGCTCGGCGAGGACGTGACCGGCTTCGACATCGGTGACCGGGTGATCGGCGCCCTGCCGCTGACCAGCACCGGCGCAGCCGCCGAGTACGTCATCGCCCCGGCCCGGATCCTTGCGGCAGCCCCCACCAGTGTCCCGCTGGTGGACGTCGCCGGACTACCGGTGGTCGGGCTCACCGCGTGGCAGGCGCTGTTCGACCATGCGAAGCTGACCGCCGGCCAGCGGGTGCTGATCAACGGCGCGGGCGGCGTCGTCGGCGGCTACGCGGTGCAACTGGCCAAGAACGCCGGCGCGTACGTGATCGCCACGACCGGCCCGCGCAGCTCCGGGCAGGCCAGGGCGGCCGGCGCCGACGAGATCCACGGCCCCGGGATCCCGGAGCTGTCCGAGCCGGTCGACGTCGTGCTCAACTTCGCCCCGATCGCCCCGGAGCAGATGGCCGCCCTGGCCGACGTGATCCGGGACGGCGGCGTGCTGGTCAACACCACCGTGTGGATGCCCGCCGGGTCCGACGAGGCCCGTGGCGTACGGGGAGTCAACCTCTTCTTCCGCCCCGACGCCGAACAGCTCGCCCAGCTGGTGACCCTGCTTGACGCCGGCAAACTGCACCTCGGCGCGACCCGGCGGGTACCGCTGGCCGGACTGGCGCAGGTACACACCGAAGTCGCCACCGCCCCGATCAACGGCAAGATCGTCTTCGTCGCCCCCGGCACCGCCCTCGACTAGCGCAAGACACTCGGACCCCATCCCGCGCTCGCCGACGATCGCGTTGGTCGCCAGGGTCAGATCGCCGTGGCCCTGGCGACCTTCCACTCGCCACCGACGGGCACCATCGTCAACACCACCCGGTTCTGGTCGACCTTCTCGCCGGCCGTGCTGACGTTGCGCCGGTACTGGTTCAGGTACACCAGCAGTTCCACCCGGTCCCCGCTCGCGGTCACCACACCGGTCGAGGAGACCTCGGCCAGCACCACGGCCTGCTGCTTGGTCGCCGTGTCCTTCAGCGCCGACGTGGTCTGCGCGTACTCGTCGGCGAATTCGCCGGTGATGAAGGTCCGTCCATTGGCGACACTGCTGTCGAACGAACGGTAGTCGTACGAGAAGATGGCCTTGGCCGCCGCGGGCGCCACGGCCACCGCCTGGCGGACGGCCCGGTCCCGCCCGTCGGCCCGGTGGATGCCGTACCACGCGGCGCCGGCGACCACGGCGGCCAGCACCGTCACGACGGCCAGCGCCGGAACCATCCGGACCCGTCCGACTCGGCGCGGTCGCGGGGTACGCGGGAGAAGCCCGAGATAGTGCATCGATCCTCCAGGGTTCGACTCAGCCGACGAACTGAAGCCGGTTCACCAGCCAGGCGCCGGAATCACGGTCGCGGGACAGATCCACCTGCACGCGGTAGTGCGACAGCCGACCGTCGGTCGCCGTCACGTTCTTCACCGTGGCGTCGACCGCCACCAGCACCACCGCCGTGTTGCGATCCCCGGACACCAGTGCGGCGCGCAGCACCGTGCCGCGCGAGTCGACCTTGTTCTCGACCACGGCGGCCCGGACCTTCGACTGGCCCCGGGTGAACTCGTCCCGGAAGTCACCGGTCGCCCCGGCGACGATCCGTTGCAGGTCCCGGTCGACGCTGGCGGCGCTCACCGAGACGAAGTTGACGGTTTCCTGCCTCGCCGCGGCGGCCGCGGCCCGGTGCGCCCCCTCCAACGCCCGGGCCGCGTACCACCGGTGGCCGTACCAGCCGGCGGCGGCGAGCGCCGCGACCAGCGCGGCCACGAGCAGGCCGACCAGCAGCCGGCGGTTCCCCGGGGATCCACCGGAGCCCGCCGCCGTCGGCCCGTCTCCGGACGCCCCGGCATCTTCGGACGTCCCGGCGTCTTCGGACGCGCCGGCATCTTCGGACATCCCGGCGTCTTCGGACGCCCCGACTGCTCCAGACGTCCCGACAGCTCCGGACGCCCCCGCGTCCCCAGCCCGTCCGGGGTCCTCTCCGACCGGTCCAGCGTCGTCGGCCGGTCCGGCATCGTCCCCGGACGCCCCGGAGCCGGCCGGTCCGGCATCGTCCCCGGACATCCCCGAGTCGGCCGGTCCGGCGTTCTCCCCGGCGGTCGGGTCGGTTCCAGCGTCGTCGGCCGGCCCGTCCCCCGGGACCGCGACCGGGCCCGTTCCGGTGGTGGCGCGGGCGTTCCCACCAGCGCCCCCGGCCGGCTCCTCGGCGAGCCGGGCCAGCACTGCCGCCACGGCGTCGGCCGGGGTGACGCCCCCGGCCGGCCACCGTTGTCCCGCGGCCTGGCGGTGCTGAGCCGGCCCGCGGGACAACGCCCGCAGCCGCACCTCCCGGGCCGGTGGCGACAACCCCTTGACCAGCTTCAGTGGGCGTTCCTCCGGGGCCGGCATGCGCTCCTCCTTCGACCTGCCCGTCACGGGGTCACCCCGGCGAGCAGCAGTTGTTTCCACGACTGGTCCCCGGCGAGCTGGTACTGGCCGCCGGTCCCGCCGAACTGCATCGGCCGGCCGTCCGAGCCGAGGACCAGGCTGGTCGCCGGGTCGTACGTCGGGGCCGTGCCGGTGTCGGCCGCACCGCCGTCCGCCGGTGGGCCGGGGTCGGTGCCGCCCGGCCGGGGCGCGTTGCCGGCGCCGCGTACCCCGGAGCCCCGGGCCCGGTCGCCGGCATCGCAGCCGGTGCTCCCACCGTGGTAGACGCAGGACGGCGGATCGCCCAGGTTGACGACCAGACCCAGGTGGGCGGTGCCGTCGCCGGGGGTGACCGTGAAACCACCGGCAACGGCGATCGGGTACTCCACCAGCGCCTGTTCGAGGCCGGGCAGGCGCCGGGCGACGATGCCGTTCACGGTGATCAGGTTGCCGAGCAGGACACCGATCGACGGCTCCAGGTCGCGCAGCAACGCCACCACCTGGGCGCCGGCGGGCGGACCGGCGGCGAGCAGCCGGCGCAGGTCGGGATCGGCCGCCCGGACCGTGTCGGACAGCCGGGCCAGCGCCGCCGCCCAGCGGCGCAGGGCGTCGGCCGACTCCGCCTGGGTGGTCAGCACGGTCCGCCCGTCCCGCAGCAGGGCCAGCGTCTCGGGCAGGTTCGCGTCCGCGTCGGTGAGCAGCGCGTCACCCGCGTCGAGGAGCCGCCCCAACGCGCGTTCGTTGCCCTCGAAGGCGGTGCCGAGTTCGTCGATGAGCACGGTCAGGTCCTCGGGGTTCACCGAGCGGACCAGGGCGTCCAGGTTGGTCAGCAGCGCCTCCGGCGCCAGCGGCACCCCGGTGTGGTCGCGCGGGATGACCGCCCCGTCGGTCAGGTACGGGCCACCGTCCCGGTCCGGCCGCAGGTCCAGGTACTGCTCACCGACGGCGGAACGTTGGGACACGACGGCCCGCAGGTCGGTGGGTACCCGTACCTTTCCGGGCAGCCGGAGGTCGGCGCGGGCCCCGTCACCGTGCAGGGTCACCGAGGTCACCCGGCCGACCGGCACCCCCCGGTAGCTGACCGGGGCGTTCGGGAAGATCCCGCCGGCCCGCGCCAGGTCCACGTGGACCACGTAGCCGCCGCCGAAGAACCGCTCGCCGAGCCCGACGTAGCGGAACCCGACGTAGCTGACGCCGAGCAGGCTGACCACCAGGAACGCGATCACCTGAAGCCGCGCTCTGCGACCGATCATGGTTGCAGCCCCCCGGTGAGCAGGTCCAGCAGCCCGCCGGCCGCCCCGGTCACGGCGCCGGTCACCGGCAGCAGGCACTGCGGCGACAGGACGGTGCCGGGCGGCAGCTTCGTACCCGCCGGGAAGGCGGTCCCGGGCGGCACGATCCCACCGGGCGGGAGCAGCCCGCCGATGGGTACGACCGAACCGGGTTTGAGCAGGACGCACCCGGCCGGCAGCCCGCAGCCCGGCGGCGGCTTCCAGATGTCCGGGAACGATCGCAGGTCGGGCAGGCAGTTGAGGCCGGGGAGGCTGGGCAGCGGCGCCGGCAGGCCGCCGGTGCCGGGCTTGGGGCTGGTCCCGGTGGCCGGATGCCGGTCCGGCGCACCGGGTCGGCCGCCGGACCCGGTGGCGGATCCGGTGCCGCCGGGTGCCGTGGCCAGCAGGTTGCTCAGGATGGCGGCGGCGTCCAGGTCCGCGGTGGCGGAGAGGTTGACGAAGTCGCCGACCACCGCACCGTCGGCGTTCGGCGGGAACGGGTACGTCAGCATGAAGTCCAGCGACTTCGGCAGGTCGTCACCGGCCCGGACCAACTGGTCCAGGATCGGCCGCAGGGCTCGGACGCTGGCCAGCGTGTCGTCGCGGCTGCGGTCGACCACCCGGGTGCCGACCCGGCCCAGCTCACCGAGCGCCTTCAGCGCGGCGGTCAACTGGGCGCGCTGCTGCGCCAGCACGGTCAGGCCCGGGGCGAGCGCGTCGGTGGCGTCCCCGAGCACCTGCCGCTGCGCCGCCAGCCGCCCGGTCAGCCGGTCCATCGCGTCCAGCGCCCGGACCAGCTCCGCCTTCTGCCGGTCCAGGCCGCCGATGAAGTCGTCGAGCTGGTGCAGGGCGTCGCGGACCGCCGGTTCCCGGCCGTCGAGGGCCTTGCCGAGTTCCTGGTTGATGGTCCGGAGCTGGGCCAGCCCGCCGCCGTTGAGCAGCAGCCCCAGGGCGGCGAGCACCTCCTCCACCTCGGCCCCCCGGGTGGTGCGGGACAGCGGGATGACGGCGCCGTCGGACAGCTCACCCCGGGGCGACTCGGTCAGCGGGGCGGCCAGGGCGACGTACTTCTCACCCAGCAGGCTGCTCTGCCGGACCGAGGCCGTGGCGTTGGCGGGCAGCCGCACGGTGCGGTCGACCCGCAGCCGGACCCGGGCGGTCCAGCCGGCCAGCGAGATCTTCTCGACGCTGCCCACCGTGACGTCGTCGACCTTCACGGCGGCCCGTGGCACCAGGTCCAGCACGTCGCCGAACTCGGCCGTCACCGAGTAGCCGTCGCCGGTGGGCGCACCCCCCGGCAGCGGAAGCTCGGCCAGGTCCGGCAGACCGCATCCGGCGGGCAACAGCGCCACGACGATGGCAGCGGCCAACGCGCGGGTGATCCGCCGGCTCATGGCGTACCCCGCAGGATCCCGCCGAGGGTGCGGTCGATGGTGTCGGCGGCACCGTCCGGTGCCGTCGTCCCGGTGCTGCCCGCCCCGGACGGTGCCGGCGCGGTCGGTGCCGCCGGTCCGGACGGTGCGGTCGGGCCGGGCGTCGACGGGCCGGGCGGCAGCTTGAGCAGCTTGCGCAGTTGGTCGGTCAGCGGCAGCGAACGGGCCTTCAGGGTCTGCGCGAGTTGGAGACACCTGGCCGGCACCTGCGCGGCCGGCAGCTGGTCGACCATCAGCGAGCAGACGAAGCTCGCCGGGCCGTACGGGCCCAACGGGTTGTCCCGGGTGTCCAGGGTGCCCGACCGGGGGTTGTAGCCGAGATTGAGGTTGGACAGCGCGAGCGGGGCCACGTCCAGGATGTCGATCACCGCCTGCTGCTGGCGGACGAGCACCCTGGTGATGTCCGCCAGGGCCGCCACGTTGGAGCGCAACTGGGCGCGGTTCTGCCGGATGAACGAGGTGACGTCCGCGAGCGCGGTGGCGAGGTTGCGCAGCGCCGCGGCCAGTTCGTCGCGCTCGCCGGCCAACTGCTCGGCCACGCCGGCCAACTGCTGGTTGAACTCGCGCACCTGCTGGTCGCTGCGGGCCAGTGCGGTCGTGAACCGTTGCAGGTTGGCCACCGAGCCGAACAGGTCCTGCCGGCCGTCGGACAGCGTGGTCAGCGCCGTCGACAACCCGGCCAGGGCGTCGTGCAGGCTCTCGCCGTTGCCGTCCAGGTTCGCCCGGCCGGTGGCGACCAGCCGGGACAGCGCGCCGTCGGCGTTCGCGCCGTCCGGCCCGAGCATCCGGTTGAACTCGTCGAGCGACCGGTAGATGTCGTCGATCTCCATCGGGGCGACGGTGCGGTCGGTCGACAGCTCCGCCCGGTCCGGCAGGGCGGCGCCACCGGACCAGGCGGGGGTGAGCTGGATGTACCGGTCGCTCACCACGCTGGGCGGGATGATCACCGCCTGCGCGTCGGCGGGGACGCGCAGCGAGGCGTCGTAGCGCATCGCCACCCGCACGGTGCGGCCCTGCGGCGTCACCGAGGCCACCGTCCCGACCCGCACGCCGAGGATCCGCACGTCGGAGCCCGGGAACACCCCCACCGCCCGGTCGAAGTACGCGACGAGCCGCCGCTGCGGTGTCCCGTGCCGCCAGACCAGCACGCCGCCGACCGCGGCGAGCGCCAGGACGGTGAGCGCGGCGGTCCGGCGCTGCCACCGCCGTCGAGGCCCGGACATCGACGACCTCCCATCGGGGGACATCAGCGACCTCCCGTCGTCGGCACGAACGGCTGCACCAGCCCGTTCACGTAGGAGTCGAACCAGCGGCCGTTGCCGACGACGTTGGCGAAGGCGGTGACGAACGGTGCCATCCGCTGAACGGTCTTCTCCAGGTTGTCCCGGTTGCGTTGCAGGATGGCGACCACGTCGCGGAGCTGGCGCAGCGCCGGTTGGAGCTGGTCACGGTTGTCAGCGACCAACCCGGACAGTTGCTCGGCGAGCTCGTTGGTGCCGACCAGCAGGTCGTGGATGGCGTCCCGGCGCCGGGAAACCTCGGCCAGCAGCGCGTTCCCGTCGGCCACCAGCCGGCGGAACTCCTCGTCCCGGTCGGCCAGCACGGCGGTGACGCTCCGGGCCCGGGTGAGCAGTTGGCGCAGCTCCGCGTCGCGTCCGGCGATGCTGCGGGACAGCCGGGACAACCCGGTCAGCGAGGAGTGGACGTCGGCCGGGGTGTCGGCGAAGGTCTGGGTGAGCGTGGCGAAGGCGGTGGCGAGCTGCTGGGTGTCGACCTGGTCGAGGGTGCCGGCCAGGCCGCTGACCGCCTGCACCACGTCGAACGGCGAGGCGGTGCGCTCCAGCGGGATCCGCCCACCCTCGGGCAGCCGGCCCGGCCCGGCCGGGGCCAACGCCAGGTACTTCTGCCCGAGCACCGTCTTGATCCGGATCGTGGCGCCGGTTTCGGTGCCCAGCCGTACGCCGTCGTCGTCGAGCCGGAACCGCACCCGGACGTACGCCTGGTGGTCGTGGGCGAGTTCCACGGCGGTCACCTTGCCGACCCGGACCCCGGCGACCCGGACCTCGTTGCCCGGGGCCAGGCCGCTGGCGTCCCGGAAGGCGGCCTGGTACGTCCGGCCGGTGAGCGAGGCGAACCAGTCGAGCCGGAAGGCACCCAGCAGTACGGCGGCGAGCACGGTCAACCCGACGGCGCCGACGACGACCGGATTGCGGTCCCGGAACGGTCTCATCGGGCACCTCCGGTGCGGGGGGCTCATCGCCCGCCTCCCGCGAAGGGCCTCACCGGTGTGGGCTTTCACCGGGCACCTCCGGAGCAGCGGGCGGTCGGGGCGCTGAAGTCGGCGATGGTCAGCGGGGCGTGGCCGTCGACCGCCACCCGGCCGTCGAAGTCGCACAGGTAGAAGTTGAACCAGGAGCCGGTGGAGGCGACCCGGGTCAGCGACTCGTACCGGTCCGGCAGCCGGCCCAGCGTGCCGTCGATGACCGCCGCGTTCTGGTTCAGCGTGCCGGCCAGTTCACCCAGCTCCTTGACGTCGGCGGCGAGCGGCGGCCGGGCGTCCTTCAGCAGTGACGCGGTGGCCCCGGTCAGGTCGCCGAGATTGGTCAGGGCGTTGCCCAGGGCGGTCCGGTCGGCGGCCAGCCCCGAGACGAACTGCTGGAGTTGGCTGATCGTCTGGTCGAGGTTCTGGTCCCGGGTGGCCAGCGTCCCGAGCACGCTGTTCAGGTTGCTGATCACCCGGCCGATCACGGCGTCCCGGTCGGCGAGGGTGGTGGTCAGCGAGGCGGTCCGGCGCAGCAGGCTCGCGACGGTACCGCCCTCGCCCTGCAACACCTGGATGATCTCGTACGCGAGCTTGTTGACGTCGTCCGGGCTGAGCGCGGTGAACAGCGGGCGGAAGCCGTTGAACAGCACGGTCAGGTCCAGCGCGGGCGTGGTCCGGGCCAGCGGGATGAGCCCGTGCGCGGGCAGCGGCGTGCGGTCACCGGGTCCCTCGCTGAGTGCCACGTACCGCTGGCCCACCAGGTTGCGGTAGCGGATCGCGGCACGCACACCGGTCGCCAGGGGCACGTCCGAGGTCACCGTGAAGCTGACCTCGGCGACGGTGTTGTCCACCACCCGGATGTTCCGGACCCGACCGACCCGGACCCCGGCGACCCGGACGTCGTCCCCGGGCAGCAGCCCGGTGACGTCGGTGAACCGGGCGCGGTAGCTGACCCCGCCGGTCGGAAAGGCGCCGAGGGTCTGGGCGAGCAGCGCGGTCAGCAGCAGCGTCACCGCCGCGAAGACCACCAGCTTGACCAGTGCGGGGGCCGTCCTGCCGGTCATCGCGCGTTCACCACCCCGCCGCGCAGCAGCGGCCCCCACAGCAGGACCGCGATGTCGGGCACCTCGGCCGGCGGTGTCCCGGTGACGGCGCCGATCAGGGGCTTGACCAGCCTGCTCTCCTCGGCGGTGCCGGCGGTGCCCATGTCCGCGGCCGACGTGCCGGTGCCGGTCGCCGCCGTGCCGCTGCCGGTGGTCGCCGCCGTGCCGACCGGCAGCCGCGTCACCGGGCGGTCGGCGCCGTAGTCGTAGCCGTTGGCGGTCCGCAGTTCCGGCGCCGGGACCGCGGGCCGGGGCAGGCCGTGGCACCGGGGGCCGTCGTGCGCGCCGTACGCCGGCTCGTCGAGACCGCGCTGGTACCTGCCGCCATCCCGGGTGACCTCCAGGGTGATGTGCATCCGGCCGCCCGAGAAGACCTGTTCGACCCGGGGTTGCAGGGCCACCAGCCCGGCCGCCAGGCACGGATACTCCGGGGCGTACGTGGCGAGCAGTTCCAGCACCGGCCGGCTCACCGAGCCGAGCCGGATGAGCTGGTCGCCGTGCCGGTCGAGGAAGTCCCGGGTCACGTCGGCCGTGTCGGTGGTCTCGGCGAGGAACGTCGCGAGCTGGGTCCGCTGGTCGGTGACCGTGCGGGCGGTGACCGTGACGTTCCGCAGCAGCGACAGCAGGTCCGGCAGCGCGCTGTGGTAGCCGTCCAGCACCGTCGCCAGCTTCCGGACGTCGGCGGCGATCGTCGGCATCTCCCGGTTCAACTCGCGCAGGTAGTCGTCGAGCCGTTCGAGGTTGTCGCCGAGCTGGTCGCCACGTCCCTCCAGCGCGGTGGCGACGGCGCCCAGGGTGGCCGCGAGCCGGTCCGGCCGGATCGACCGGAGCAGCGGCAGGGCGTCGTCGAGGACCCGTTCCAGCTCGATCGCCGTGCGGCTGCGGTCCTGGCCGATGACGGCGCCGTCCCGGATCGGCCCGGCGGTGCCGCCAACCGCTCCGCTCGCGGTGCCGCCAACCGCCCCGCTCGCGGTGCCGTCCGCCGGCCGGACGAGTTCGACGTAGCGCTCGCCGAAGAGGGTCTTCGGGAGCAGCCGGGCGGTGACGTCGGCCGGGATCCGGTCGGTCAGCGCGGGGTCGAGGGCCAGCCGCAGCGTCGCGCCGGAGCCGTCGGCGCGTACCGAGTGCACCTCGCCGACGGCGACCCCGGCGACCTTCACCTCGGCGCCTACGCCCAGTTGCAGGCCGGCACGGTCGGCGTGCAGGGTCACCCAGGTGACCGGGGTGAACGCCTTGCGGTACTGGAGCACGGCGCCGGTCAGCGCCGAGGTCAGCAGGACGATGAAGACGATGCCCAGAATCCGGTTCCGCATGGTCACCCCGCGATCCGTACGGTGGTGGTGGCGCCCCAGATGGCCAGCGACAGGAAGAAGTCGACGACGTTCACCGCCACGATCGCCAGCCGGACGGCCCGGCCGACCGCCACGCCGACGGCGGCCGGCCCACCCCGCACGGTGTAGCCGTAGTAGCAGTGCACCAGCACGACGATCACGCTGAACACCAGCACCTTGCCGAACGACCACAGCACGTCACCGGGCGGCAGGAACAGGTGGAAGTAGTAGTCGTACGTACCGGCCGACTGTCCGAAGTAGAAGACCGCCATGCCCCTGGTGGCCAGGTAGCTGGCGAGCAGTCCCACCACGTACAGCGGGATGACCGCGAGGAAGCCGGCGATCATGCGGGTGGTGACCAGGAACGGCAGTGACGGGATGCCCATCACCTCCAGCGCGTCGACCTCCTCGGCGATGCGCATGGCGCCGAGCTGGGCGGTGAAGCCGCAGCCGACGGTGGCCGACAGCGCGAGCGCCGCCACCAGCGGGGAGATCTCCCGGGTGTTGAAGTACGCCGAGATGAAGCCGGTGAACGCGCTGCTGCCGATCTGGTTGAGCGCCTGGTAGCCCTGCAACCCGACCTCGGTGCCGGTGAAGAAGGTCAGGAAGGTGATCACCCCGACCGTGCCGCCGGTCACGGCCAGGGCGCCGGAGCCGAAGCTGACCTCGGCCAGCAGCCGCACCACCTCGCGCTTGTACCGGCGCAGGGTGCGCGGGGACCAGGCGAAGGCCCGCAGGTAGAAGGCGAGCTGCCCGCCCAGGTCGTCGAGGAACCGCAGCGCCGCCACGTCAGGTCCCCTTCTGCGGTACGACCTGGAAGTACACGGCCGTGACCACGAAGTTCAGCGCGAACAGCAGCATGAAGGTGATGACGACGCTCTGGTTGACCGCGTCGCCCACCCCCTTCGGCCCGCCGCGCGCGGTCATCCCCTTGTACGAGGCCACCAGCGCCGCCGCCGCACCGAACAGCAGCGCCTTGACCTCGCCCACCACCAGATCCGGCAGCTGTCCCAGCGCCTGGAAGCTGGCCAGGTACGCCCCCGGCGTGCCGCCCTGGAGGACCACGTTGAACAGGTAGCCGCCGGTGACGCCGACGACGCTGACCAGCCCGTTGAGCAGGACGGCGACCAGCATCGAGGCCACCACCCGGGGCGCGACGAGGCGCTGGATCGGGTCGATGCCGAGCACCTCCATGGCGTCCAGCTCCTCGCGGATCTTCCGGGAACCGAGGTCGGCGCAGATCGCCGAGCCGCCGGCACCGGCGATGATCAGCGCGGTGACGATCGGCCCGGCCTCCCGGACGACCGCGAGCACCGACGCCGCGCCGGTGAACGACTGCGCGCCGAGCTGGCGGACCAGGGAACCGAGCTGGAGGGCGATGACCGCGCCGAACGGGATCGACACGAGCGCGGCCGGCAGGATCGACACGGAGCTGATGAACCACGCCTGCTGGACGAACTCGCGGACCTGGAAGGGGCGGCGGGCCAGGCCGCGCAGCGCGTCCAGGCAGAACGCGAAGAACCGGCCGGACTCCCGTACGGCGGCGGCGCCGGGGACGCTCATTCGACCACCCCCCGCCGGTACCAGGCCGTCCGCATCGGTTCGAGGCGCAGTTCCCGGTTCGGCTCCCCGAACGACCCGGGTGGCGGGCTGACCCCGTTCTGCTCGCACCACTGGCCCGGTGGCCGTTCGGCGCGCCGGGTCAGGCCGTTGGACGGCCGGAGCTGCGGCGGGATCGGCGGCAGGGGCGGCAGCTCGACGCCGGCCTCGGCCTCGGCCTGAAGTTCCTCGGCGTCCTTCTCCTCGGCCATCCCGATCGGACCGATCCGCTGCGCGTTCAGGAACTGCCGCACCACCGCCTCGGTGCTGGACAGCAGCATCTCCCGGGGGCCGAACATGGCCAGCCGGCCGTGGTAGATCAGGCCGATGTTGTCCGGCACCGTGCGGGCGGTGTTGATGTCGTGCGTGACGATCAGGAACGTCGCGTCGGTCTGCTGGTTGAGGTCGATGATGAGCTGGTTGAGATAGGCGGTACGCACCGGGTCCAGCCCCGAGTCGGGCTCGTCGAACAGGATGATCTGCGGGTCCAGGACCAGCGCCCGGGCCAGGCCGGCCCGCTTGCGCATGCCGCCGGAGATCTCACCGGGCAGCTTCCGCTCGGCGCCGCCCAGCCCCACCATGTCCAGCTTCTCGGCGACGATGGCGCGGATCTGGGACTCGGACTTACGGGTGTGCTCGCGCAGCGGGAACGCCACGTTGTCGTAGATGTTCATGGACCCGAACAGGGCGCCGTCCTGGAACAGCACCCCGAACAGCTTGCGTATCTCGTAGAGGGCGCGTTCGGACAGCCGGGGCAGATCCTGGCCCTGGATCCAGATGGCCCCCCGGTCGGGTCGGAGCAGCCCCACCAGGGTCTTGAGGAACACCGACTTTCCGGTGCCGGACGGTCCGAGCAGGACGGATATCTCGCCCGCCGGCAACGTCAGGGTGATGTCCGACCACACGGGCTGGCCCCCGAAGGACTTGGTCAGCCCCTGCACGGCCACCTCGACACCCACCCGCTGCTCCCGTCGCCGATGTTGTTGTCCTCACATCGCTGGGGTACGTGGGAATGAAACAGGCTACTTTCGGCGATGCGTCGGTTGACGCTGGGTGAGCTAGGCAAATCGGCGCCGCGCCGATAGCGTGCGGGGTCGACCGGCCGGCAACGAAGGTGTACTTCCCCTGTCATGACCGCAGTGATCGAGCCAGACGTGGTGCGGCGGGCCGCCGAGGGTGACCCGGTGGCGACCGAGTCCGTGCTCACCGACCTGCGCCCGGGGCTGGTCCGCTACTGCCGGGGACGGCTCGGCCGGATCGGCGGCGCGTACACGACCGCCGACGACGTGGCCCAGGAGGTCTGCCTCGCGGTGCTGCGCGCCCTTCCCACGTACCAGGAGCGGGGGTTGCCGTTCGCCGCGTTCGTCTACCGGATCGCGGCCAACAAGGTGGCCGACGCGCAGCGCGCCGCGGTACGCGGCGCCACCGTGACCCCCACCGACATCCCGCTGGACCGGGCGGACGCCGCACCCGGTCCCGAGCAGCAGGCCGTCGCGGCCGACCTGGCCCGGCGGCTCGCCGAGCTACTCGGGCACCTCACCGACGTGCAGCGGGAGATCATCCTGCTCCGGGTCGCGGTCGGGCTCTCCGCCGACGAGGTGGCGACCATCGTCGGGATGTCCGCGCCGGCGGTCCGGGTGGCCCAGTCCCGCGCCCTGGCCCGGCTCCGTACGCTGGCCGGCGACGTACTAGGCGAGGTGGCGGCATGAACGAGCGCCTGCCCGACGGCGGTGATCCGGCGGTGGACCTCGGGACGATCGCCGACGACGACCTGCTCCTCGACGCGCTCGCCAGCGGCACCGAGCCACCGGCCGGTGACGGGCTCGCCGCGATGTTGAGCGCCTGGCGCGCGGATCTGGACCCGGTCGACCTGTCCGCCCCGACCGTCGCCACGACGGCGGCGACCCCGACCGGCGTGGCGACCCCGACCGGCGTGGCGACCCCGACCGGCTTGGCTACCCCGACCGGCTTGGCTACCCCGACCGGCTTGGCTACCGCGAGTGGCTTGGCCGGCGCGCCCGTCGCCGCGACGGTGGCGATCGGATCCGGTACGTCCGGCGGCGCTCCCGAGCCCGGCCCGGCCGCCCGGCGCCGGCGGGCCGGCGCGGACCGGGCCCGACGGTCGTGGTGGACCCGGCGCTGGACCCCGGCGGTGGCGGCGGCCGTCATCCTGGTGGCCGGGTTCGGCCTGGCGATCGGCAGTCAGCACGCGGGGCCGACGAACCCGCTGTGGTCGCTGACCAAGGTGCTCTACCCGGAGCAGGCCGAGATCCGCGACATCGAGCAGGCGATCGACAGTGCCCGCGCGGCCCTGGCGGCCGGACGGTTCGACGAGGCCAGGACGCTGATCGACGACGCGAGCGCCCGGCTGCCCCGGGTCACCGACACCGACGCCGCCACCCGGTTGGCCGCCGAACTCGACGAACTGCGCGGGCAACTGCCGGTGGCACCGCTGCCCCCGGCGCCGTCGCTGGCGCCGTCCGGCCGCCCGTCTCCGGGGGCGTCGCCCGGCGGTGCCCCACCAGCCTCGGCCGGCCCGTCGGCGCCGGCCACGCCGACGCCCGGACCCGCTGGACCCGGCGGCGCCGGTGCCCCGTCCCGGGGCCCCCTGCTGCCGCTGCCCAGCCTGCCGTCGCTGCCACTCCCGTCGCTGCCACTCCCGTCGCTGCTGCCGACCCAGCTGCCCGGCCTGCCGCTCCGCTCGTAAGGAAGGGCACCTTGTTATCGCTTTTTGTATAGCAGGGGCCCCTTGTTAACCCCTTTCATCCGGCCGGGGATCAGGCCAGGTCAGGTCAGGTCGAAGCGGTCGAGGTTCATGACCCTGTTCCAGGCGGCCACGAAGTGCCGGACGAACATTTCCGTCGCGTCGTCGGTCGCGTAGACCTCGGCGATGGCCCGGAGCTGGGAGTTCGACCCGAACACCAGGTCGACGGCGGTGGCGGTCCACCGCACCTCCCCGGTCGCCCGATCACGTCCCTCGAACACGTTCTCCATGGCGGCGGACGCCGCCCACGTGGTGTCCATGCCGAGCAGGTTGACGAAGAAGTCGTTGGTCAGGGTGCCGGGACGGTCGGTGAGGACGCCGTGCCGGGACTGGCCGACGTTGGCGTCCAGGGCCCGCATGCCGGCGACCAGCACGGCCATCTCGGGAGCGGTCAGATTCAGCAGGTACGCCCGGTCCACCAGCCGTACCTCCGGTGGCAGCTTGTCGCCGGCGCGCAGGTAGTTGCGGAACCCGTCCGCGACGGGTTCGAGTGGCGCGAACGCCGCCACGTCGGTCTGGTCCTGCGCGGCGTCGGTACGACCCGGCGCGAACGGCACGGTCAGCTCGAATCCGGCGTTCCGCGCCGCCTGCTCGACGGCGGCGCAACCGCCGAGGACGATGAGGTCGGCGAGTGACACCCGCACGTTGTCGGACCGGGCGTCGTTGAAGTCCCGCCGGACCAGCTCAAGCCGCTCCAGCGCGGTGGCCAGTTCGGCCGGCTCGTTCGCCGCCCAGTTCCGCTGCGGGTCGAGGCGGATCCGCGCGCCGTTGGCCCCGCCCCGCTTGTCGGTACCCCGGAAGCTCGCCGCCGCCGCCCAGGCGGTGGCG
This sequence comes from Plantactinospora sp. A48, assembly GCF_055793945.1. Lineage (NCBI taxonomy): Bacteria > Bacillati > Actinomycetota > Actinomycetes > Micromonosporales > Micromonosporaceae > Plantactinospora > Plantactinospora sp. A48. The sequence continues at coordinate 53,368 of NZ_JBTIXF010000039.1, forward strand.
ACCAGCCGTGCGCCGGACAGCCCCGAGTCGAGGATCCTGGCCTTCAGGACGGCGATGTCCGCCGCGCCGATCAGCTCGTGCTCGACCGCCGGCACCGGGTCCTGCCACAACTGCGGCTCCGGCACCCAGGGGCCGAGGTAGCGCGAGACCGGACCCATGTCCCGGTGCAGCAGCTTGTACCAGGCCCGGGCGAACGCCGCCGCGAACGCCGCCGGGTCGTCCAGGAAGCGCCGCGAGATCGGTCCGTAGCCCGGGTCGAACCGGAGCGCGAGATCGGTGGTCAGCATCCGCGGCGGCCGGGTGTCCGACGCGTCCCGGGGACCGGGGATGGTGCCGGCCCCGGCACCGTCCTTCGGGTGCCACTGCCACGCCCCGGCGGGACTCCGGGTCAGTTCCCACTCGTAGCCGAACAGGTTCTCGAAGAACATGTTCGACCACCAGGTGGGGGTGGCCGTCCAGGTGACCTCGAGACCGCTGGTGATGGTGTCGGCGCCGCTGCCCGTACCGTAGCTGTTCCGCCAGCCGAGGCCCTGCTCCGTCAGCGACGCGGCCTCCGGTTCCGGCCCGACGTGGCTGGCGGAGGCGGCGCCGTGGGTCTTGCCGAACGTGTGGCCGCCGGCGATGAGCGCCACCGTCTCCTCGTCGTTCATCGCCATCCGGCTGAAGGTCTCGCGGATGTCCCGCGCCGCCATCAAGGGGTCCGGTTCGCCGTTCGGCCCCTCCGGGTTCACGTAGATGAGACCCATCTGTACGGCCCCGAGCGGGCCGGCCAGTTCCCGGTCTCCGCTGTACCGCTCGTCGCCGAGCCAGGTGTCCTCCGGTCCCCAGAAGATCTCCTCCGGCTCCCAGATGTCCTCGCGGCCGAACCCGAAGCCGAAGGTCTTGAATCCCATCGACTCCATGGCGCAGTTGCCGGCGAAGACCAGCAGGTCGGCCCAGGAGATGCTGCGACCGTACTTCCGCTTGACCGGCCAGAGCAGCCGGCGGGCCTTGTCCAGGTTCGCGTTGTCCGGCCAACTGTTGAGCGGGGCGAAACGCTGGGCGCCGGAGCCGCCGCCACCCCGGCCGTCGGTGATCCGGTACGTGCCCGCCGAGTGCCAGCTCAGCCGGATGAACAGTGGCCCGTAGTGACCGTGGTCGGCCGGCCACCAGTCCTGGGAGGCGGTCATGACCTCGAAGATGTCCCGCTTCAGGGCGTCCAGGTCGAGGCCCTTGAATTCCACCGGGTAGTCGAAGTCCTCGCCCAGCGGATTGGACCGGACGCAGTGCTGGCGCAGAACCCGCAGATCCAGTTGGTTCGGCCACCAGTCCCTGTTGGTCCTGGGCCGGGCGGTTTCCGGCGTGGGGGAGGGTATCGCTGGGTTCTCGCTCTCGGACACCTGGTCCTTCTCCTGTCTGGCGAACCCTTCGCGTGCTCGCCGTGCTCGCGCCGCCTACCGGGCCGCCATCCGTCGACCGGGATCCCCGTACCGGCCGGCATCGCGCGACCACGTTCGCACGGCCGGGTGTACGGGTGCGGGCATCCGGTCACGACGCGACCGTGCTTGCCAAGGTTCTGCACCGCACTTACCGATCTCGGCGGCCCACCCCGCCACCAGAGCGGCCCGAGAGCAGCGGCCCACCGCACACGGCCGAGAGCGGCGGGCCACCGCACACGGCCGAGAGCAGCGGGCCACCGCCGCGGGCCGTGGACCCGGCGTGACGGTTCCGGGCCTGGCGGCGTGTCGGATCGGGGGTGGGTCGTTCGTAGCACTGTCGAGAGGCGGCTGGTCGAGGCTGCCGGGGCGAGGGAGTCGTTGGAATGGCGCGGTATCTGATCTCGTTCAATGACGGCGCGATGGACCACATCCCGGGCGAGGACCTGCCCGAGGTGGGTAGGGCCGCGCACGCGGTGGTTAAGGCGGCGGTGGACGCCGGGGTGTTCGTGTTCGGCATTGGTGTCGAACGTCAGCAGGCGAGTGTCGTGGCCACTGACGGAACGGTGACCGACGGCCCTTTCCCGGAGACCAGGGAGGTCATCGGCGGGTTCGTGGTCCTCGACGTGGCCTCCCGCGAGGAGGCGCTGCGGTGGGCTGCCAAGGTCGCCGCCGCCTGCCGCTGTGCGCAGGAGGTCCGGGAGCTCGGGCCCGATCCCGAGACAGCGGAGCTGCTTCGTCGCGCTGGCAGGGGATGACGATCTTCCCGGGTATGGCCGGCATCGGATTCCAGATGTTCACAACATCCGGATGATGAGTGTATGTTGTTGCGATGCTTCCGGTTGAGAAGGCCCGATGGTTCGGCTGACCCGTGCGCAACAGCAGGAACGCACCCGCGCGTCGGTGCTCGCGGCGGCGGTCGAGGAGTTCACCCGGCACGGCTACGCCGATGCGAAGATCGACCGCATCGCCGCCCGCGCCGAACTCACCCGGGGCGCCGTTTACTCGAACTTCCCGGGCAAGCGAGCGCTCTTCCTGGCTGTCCTGCTCGACTCGCTGCCCGGGCCGGCGGCGCCCGACGCCGCAGCGACCGAGCCCGCCGACCCGGCTGGCGGCGCCGTCGCGACCGAGCCCGTCGACCCGGCGCCCGACGCCGCCGCGACCGAGCCGGTCGACGTGGCTGGCGGCGCGGAGGCGTTCGCGAGGGTCTGGCTCGAACGGCTGCCGCTGTCCGTCGACGCGCCGTCCGCCGGCAGACTGAGATCCCGGTCCCTGACCGGAGTGTTCGACGACGAGCCCGGGCGTACCGCCCTGGCTGAGGTCACGAGGCTGGAGGGTCTGCTGCTGGCCCTCGCGCTGGAGTCCTGCCGGGTCAGGGGCGCCCGTCGACGGGTACGCCTGGCCGAGCTGATCCTGACGCTGCTGAACGGCGCCAGCCACCTCGCCCAGACGGCGCCCGGCTTCGGTGATCCGTTCGACGTGGCCCGCGCCTGCCGGCAGCTGGCCAGCCTCGACGCGGACGACACCTGGGATCCACCGCACCTGCCCCATGTCGCCGCCGCCCAACCGTGCCGCGAAGCCTGGACGCCGCCCGTCGGCCTGATCGACGAGATCACCGGCCGGCCGGCGGAGCTGGACCGTGACGGTCTGGTCGTGGCCCTCGGCACCGGCCGGCTCAGCGCGGCCGAGGAAGCGGTTCGGGCCGCCCGCCCCGGCGAGGTCGTGACCGTGGCGGTGGTGACGACGGACCCGGCCGAGAGCGGAGCACTCGTCCGGCTGCGGATCGTCGATCTCGTCGCCTGCCTGCGACGGGCGTTCGGGCCGGCGTTCGTCCCGGCCCTGCGCCTCGTCCTCGACGACCGGGCCACACTCGCGGCCGTCCTCGGCGTCCAGGCCGCCGAGGACACCGAAGCCGCGGTACGCCTGGGCGCCGGGCACATCGTGGCCCGGGCCCACGGCCGGGGGGCTGGCTACGCGGCGGCGACCGTCCCTGCCCCGGCCCGGCGGTCCGGGACGGAGAGCCGATGACGGACCCCACCGGAACGCTCGTGCTGCACGCGCTCCGCTGCATCGGCTTCGCGGAACTGTCCCGGGTGGCCGACACGGCCGGACTTCCCGAGGCGGACACGGAATCCCACCTGATCGATCTTGCCGTGTCCGGGCTGGTGACCCGGACCAGCGGAGAGTTCGGCGCGTGGGGGCTCACCGAGGCCGGCCGCGTCGAAGACGCCCGGTTGACCGCCGAGGAACTCGCCGCCGCCGACGCCCGGTACGCGGTGTCCGGGGCGTACCAGGCGTTCATGGTGCTGAACCCGGAGCTGCTGGATCTCTGTTCCGCGTGGCATCTGCGTACCGTGAACGGGATCGTGGCGCCGAACGACCACTCCGACAGCGCGTACGACGCCCGGGTCCTGGACCGATTCGTCGACCTCGACCGGCGTGCCGACCTTGTCTGCGCGGACCTGTCGGCGGCGTTACCCCGGTTCCGGCGTTATCGGGTCCGACTCACCGCGGCGCTCGATCGTGCCCGGTCCGGGGCGCTCGAGCATCTGACGGACAGCATGACCTCGTACCACACGGTGTGGTTCCAACTGCACGAAGACCTGCTCACCACCCTCGGCATCCCCCGCCAGTGAGGTCGACCGCGATGACCCACATCCATCCCATCGCGGTCGGTGTCGACGGATCCCCGGAGCTGATCGGCGCGAAGGCGTACGGCCTGCTCGTACTGTGTCGTCTGGGCCTGCCGGTACCTCCGGGATTCGTCATCGACACCCGCGCCCTTCTCCCGGGCGGGCGGTTCCCGGCGGGGTTCGACGCCGAACTGGCCGCCGCCGTCCGGAGTCTCGAAGCGGTCACCGGACGACGGTTCGGCGGCCGCGAACGGCCGCTGACGGTGTCGGTCCGGTCCGGAGCCGCCGTGTCGATGCCGGGCATGATGAACACCGTCCTCAATCTCGGGCTCACCACCGCCGCGACGGCCGGACTCGCCGCCGAGACCGCCGACCCCGACTTCGCGCGGGAGGCTCGCCGGCGGTTCCTCACCAGTCTCGCGGCCTCGGGAGCGCCCACGGACGGCGCCGACGACGCCATGGGTCAACTGCACGCGGCGGTACGGGCCGTCCACTCGTCGTGGAACACGCCGCGCGCCACCACCTACCGCGACCTGCACGGCATCCCGCACGACCTCGGTACCGCCGTGATCGTGCAGGCCATGGTGTACGGCAACCGCGACCAGCGCAGCGGCACCGGGGTCGCCTTCAGCCGCGACCCGAACACCGGGAGGAAGCAGCCGTACGGGGACGTCCTGTTCGGTCGGCAGGGTGAAGACCTCGTCTCCGGGCAGTCCACCACCACGCCGCTGGCCGAGCTGGCGGACCGGGAACCCACGGTCTGGGGCGACCTCCGGACGGCCCTGCACCGCCTCGAACGGCACTACGGCGACGCCTGCCACGTCGAGTTCACCTTCGAAGCCGGCCAGCTGTGGCTGCTCCAGGTGCGGTCCGGCGGTCTCACCGGTCGCGCCGCGATCCGGGTGGCCGTCGACCTGGTCGACGAACACCTCATCGACCGGCGAACGGCGCTCCGCCGCGTGTCACCGCACGATCTGCGCCTCGCGCACACGCCTCGGCTACGCACCGGCGACGGATTCGAGCTGCTCACCCGGGGCCGCAGCGCCAGCCCCGGCGTCGCCACCGGCCGCATCGCGGTCACCGCCGACCGGGCCGCCCGGATGGCGACCGACGGCCCGGTGATCCTCGTACGCCCCACCACCTCGCCGCTGGACATGCCCGGCCTGGCCGCCGCCAACGGGATAATCACCAGCCGAGGCGGACCCACCAGCCACGCGGCCATCGTTGCCCGGGCCATGGGCAAACCCGCGGTGGTGGACGCGACCGCGCTCACCGTCGACACCGCGACGCGGTCCGTACGGGCCGGTGGGCGCGTCCTCGACGAGGGAACGGTCATCACCCTCGACGGATCCAGCGGAGAGATCGTGATCGGCGATCCAGGCACCGAGACCGTCACCACCGACGAACACCTCGACCGCCTGCTCGACTGGGCCGACGCGGTCAGCGGAAACCACTCCCAGCGCTCCGCCGAGCAACGCCTCGGCGACGCCCACGCCCGGCTCTGAGCCGCGCGGCGTGGCGCATCGGCCCGGTTCCCGACGGTGCCGCGAGTCTCTGCGCGCGGTCCTGTTCGACTCCGCCGGCACGCTGGTCCAGCCCGCGCCCCGACCCGGACAATCCAACGACGAGCTGAAGCGCATCCTCCTGCGGCACTGGCCGGCGGCACCCATCGAAGACCTGCCGCACGCCTTCCGGTTCGGCGCCGCCATGCTGGCTCGGGCCCCGGCCCCCGGAGGCTGGGAAGGCCCCGGAGGCTGGGAAGGCTACTGCCGTACCGTGCTGGCCGAACTCGGCATGGGCCGGCCGCCACGAGCACTGCTGGACGAGATGACCGGCGCTGACCCTGATCGGATGCGGCCGTATCCCGACGTGCCGGCCACGCTCGGACGGCTGCACGAGCGTGGCCTGCCGATGGCGGTGGTGACCGACAGCCTGGACACCGCGGAGTCGCTGCGCCACCGGTACGACCAGATCGGCCTGGGTGACTACTTCGGATACCTCGCCGTCGCCGGCGAACTGGGCTGCACCAAGCCCGACCCGAGGATCTTCCAGGCGGCAAGCGACGCACTGGCCGTACCACCACAGCAGACCTGCTACGTGGA
>NZ_JBTIXF010000040.1:0-59044 GCF_055793945.1 Plantactinospora sp. A48
CCCCCCCCCCCCCCCCCCCCCCCCCCCCCCCCCCCCCCCCCCCCCCCCCCCCCCCCCCCCCCCCCCCCCCCCCCCCCCCCCCCCCCCCCCCCCCCCCCCCCCCCCCGCCCCGGTACGGCCGGTGCTACCGGCCGGCATTGAGGTGGAAGGCGCGCTCCTCGGCCTCCTGCCGCGCGGTCAGGAGCCGCGACCGCGGGGCCGTGCCATCCTGGAGGCGGATGGTCGCCCGTCTGGGAGGTGGGGTGCATGACCGGGGAGCAGGCCGGGCGTGAGCGATTCACCGACGATGAGGCCGCGTTCCTGCGGCACGTACGGTTCGGGGAGTTGCCACCCCGGGTCCGACCCGAGGACCGGGTCGAGTCGACCGAGGCCGAGGTCCGGCCGAACCAACCGGACCCCGAGCCACAGTGGATCCCCCAGGGCTGACCGGGACGGATCGCGACGTCCGGCTCAGCCGATGGCGGCGGCCACGGCGGAGCGCAGTTCGGGCAGCCGGTCGTGCAGCAGCCCCGGGCACTGGGTGGAGTTGAAATCCAGGTGGCCGTAGATCTCGCTGGCCGGGATCGCGTACTGCTGGCAGGTGAAGGCGCAGAACAGCACCAGACTGTTCCAGAGCGCGGCGGGTGGCTGCACGTCCAGATAGGTGCCCTCGTTCTCGATGCCGATCGCCTGGTTGTTCTGGCCGACGCAGTGCGCGCCCTGCACCATCGTCTGGCCGTGCAGCAGCGCGTACAGGCTGCCGTGCCGGCCCTCGGTGAGCCAACCGCCACGGCTGTTGGTGAAGTGCTGACCCGAGTCGAGCCACCCGTTGGTGTCCATGTGCAGGTTCTGGATGTCGCGGGAGTTGGCGTAGGCGTGCGCCAGGCTGTAGTCGGTGGAGTTCGGGAACGCGGTGTGATGAATGATGATCTTGTTGGGCCGGTTCTGCAGAACCGTCACGTCGGACGAGGGCGGGCGGGCGTTCCAGGTCGCGCAGTTGGCGATGGTCGGCTGGTTGACGGTCGCGAGCGCGGGTCGGGCGCTGAGCGGGACCGCCGCCGCGCCGGCCAGCAGCGCGGCGCCGCGCAGCACCGCGCGGCGGGGGAGCGGAACGGACATGGTGGCCTCCAGGAGTACGGGATGGGTGGGCCGGTCCCGTCCGCCAGCGGCGGGAACCTGGCCACCGTGCCGGCCTCGACGACGCCGGCGGCAGGTCGGCGGTTCGCAAACTTCCTACGGCTCTGATCGGTTGATTGAAGTTTATTGACGTACCAATCGCAGTCAATAGTGTCGATGTCGGGAGTGTGCTGATCGCCGCCGTTGACAGGAACCGGAGGTGGTGATGCCATAGGCGAGCGCGGATGGCCAGGTAGTGGCGCGGGCACCACTGCCACCCCTGTCGCTTCATCCTGCTCTGGAAGGCACGTCATGTCTGCGTACCCGAATCTGGCCGGCGCCCGCCGCCGGCCGCATCCGCTGCTCGCCGGCCCGGGACGTCGGTCCTATCTCCTGGTCGCGGCGGCCCTGCTGACCGTGGTGGTCGTGGTGTCCGCGCTGCTTCCGGCCCGCCGGGTCGACGCCACGGTCCCGCCACCCACCTCGCCGGTGACCGGCAACGCCACCCACTTCGACGCCCTCGGCGCGCCGTACGGAGGCTGTGGACTGCCGCAGTCCGTTCTCGACGCCCCGGACTTCGTCGCGCTCAACGTGTACAACCTGCCGGGCGACTACTCGTCGTACCCGATGCGGCCGTTGCCGGCCTCGCAGGCGGACAAGATCGGCCTGTGGGACAACGGCCGGAACTGCGGCCGGTTCGTCCAGGTCAGCATCGGCGACTACTGCACCGGCACCAACGACGGGGCGCCGGGGCAGGCGTTCTGCCGTAACGGCTCCTGGGTCGCCGACAAGTACAACGGCGCGACGCTGACCATGGTGGTGGCCGACAGCTGCGGCGACGGCAACGCCTGGTGCCGGGACGACCCCTATCACCTGGACCTGTCCACCGACTCGCTGAACCGGTTCGTCAAGAACGGCGCCCCGGTCGGTGACGTGAACCCGACCCACTGGAACAACCGGCACGTCTCGTGGAACTTCATCTCCGCGCCGAACTACACGGGCGACATCAAGGTCGGCTTCCTCCAGGGATCCCAGCCGTACTGGACCGCCGTCGCGGTGTCACACCTGGCCAACGGCATCCACGGGCTTGAGTACTTCACCAACGGGGCGTGGCAGGGCGCGCAGCTGGACAGCGACATGGGCCAGGCGTTCCTGGTCAACCCCACCACCTCGGGCGGCACCGACTACCGGATCCGGGTCCGGGACATCACCGACAGCCTGATCAACAATGGCCGCGAGTACCGGTTCAGCCTGCCCTCCTCCTGTGGCGGGCGGTGCTCGGCGGCGTACACCCCGGTCGCCTACACGACGTCGGACGGCACCGGACCGACGGCGAGCCCGACCCCGACGGCGAGCCCGACCGCGGGTCCGACCCCGACCGCGACGGTGGGTCCGACCGCGAGCCCGACCGCGAGCCCGACCGCGAGCCCGACCCCCAGTGGCCCGGCGGGTACCTGTGCGGCGAGCTACCGGGTGGTCAGCTCGTGGTCCGGGGGCTTCCAGGCCGAGGTGACCGTCGCGAACAACGGCTCGGCGGCCAGCGCCGGCTGGAGCAGCACGGTGACGTTCCCGGGCAGCCAGCGGCTGGCCAGCGCGTGGAACGCGACGGCGACCCAGTCCGGGCAGCGGATCGTGGCGGACAACGCCGGCTACAACGCTGCGATCCCGCCGGGCGGCCGGACGACCTGGGGGATGCTGCTCAACGGCACCGCCGAGTCGCCGTCGGGCCTCAGCTGCGTCCTGCGCTGAGCCCGGCCGCCGTCCCACTCGTCGTGGAGCCCTCGCCCGTCGGGCGGGGGCTCCGCGCACTGACCGGCGGGACGCGGCGGCCACTCGGGCTATGTCCATGATTGGACAGGTGTTCGAGCTATGCGTTCTGACCTGCGTTGATTACCGTGAGTAGCGCGGACGTAGCCGATTGTTCATTGAGTGGACGAGCCGGTCCGCGTCACCTCTCGTAGACGGATCAGCGAGGAGTAACACCATGTCCGAATCCAGCAAGAGCGAGAAAATCGCCGAGCAGCCCGAACTGACCGCCGCGGAGGCCGGGGAGGCCAGCCTCACCCTCGTCCCCGCGACCAGCGTCGGCATGCCGCCGACCGCGCAGGTGTTCTGGGCAGTGGTCAACTCCAACGGCACCCTGGCCCGGGGCTTCGGCGTCGTGTCCGCCACCCGGCTGGCCGTCGGCCAGTACCAGATCGTCTTCAGCCACGACGTGACCCGGTCCGCCTTCGTCGCCTCGCAGGGCTTCACCGGCAGCGTCGGGGTACCGCTGGACGGCACGGCCGTCGTGGTCGGCCGGGCCGGTCTGGCCACCGGGGTCTTCCTGGCCACGTACAACCAGGCGGGAGCCCCCGCCGACCGCGCCTTCCACCTGGCGGTGCTGTCCTGATTCCTGATTCCACCCCTGGAAAGGCGGCCCCGCGACCTCGTCGCGGGGCCGCGCCGGGTGTCCGGGCTGTCGCGCCGGGTGTCCGGGATGTCGCGCCGGCCGCAGCCGGGCGGCCTGGCGGGTCGGGGACCGGTGGGTCGAGGATGGGCGCCGTGCCGACCGTGCTCCGGTGACCGGCGGGTGGTGCCGGTTGCCACACGCAGAGCGCGCGGCGCCGCTTCCCGGGGAAACGTCGCCGCGCTCTGGCCGTCTCCCACCAACGCAGCCATCCGGCGGTACACCGATGGGGACCTGGCTCGGTCGGTACGGGTGACCCGCATCGGCCTGTTCCACACAGTCCCCGTGGGCGAGTGGGTCTAAACCTCACCGAACCAACCCGGATCGCGGGCGTGGCCGGCCGTGGGCAGGGGTATGACCGGCGTCATGGAGCATTACACGATCGCGACCGTGGCGGAGACGAGTCCGGACTTCCGTCGGGTGCTGTGGACCGGTCAGCACACCCAACTGGTCATCATGACCATCCCGCCGGGCGGTGAGATCGGCGAGGAGGTCCACGAGGACACCGACCAGATCCTGACCTTCGTCAGCGGCACCGCCGAGGCCCGGGTCGACGACGAACGGCGCCCGGTCGCGGCCGGTGACCTGGTGGTCGTACCGGCCGGACACAGGCACAACTTCGTCAACACCGGTCCCAACCCGGTCATCCTCTACACCGTGTACGGTCCGCCCGAGCACGCCGACCAGGCCGTACACCACACCAAGGAGGAGGCCGACGAGCTGGAGGCGGCCGGCCGGGACGAGCCGCCGAGTTCCTGACCCGACACCGGTCTTCGCCGTCGGTTCACTCGTACGTCTTCGCGGTGTCCGCCAGCAGTGTCCGGGACGCCGCCTCGTCCAGCGCGGCGCCACGCAACCCGGCCCACGCCGTGTCGTACGCCTCCACGTCGGCGGCCTTGTCCAGGTAGGACGCGGCGGTCAACCCCTCGTGGTACACGGTCGGCGGCTCCGCCTCGCCGGTGTCCCGGGCGGCGAAGGTGAGGATCGTGAAGGTGCCGCCGGCCGTGGCTGCCGCGTGCAGCCCGGCGTCGAGCGGCACGATCCGCACCGACACGGTCCGCCGCTCGGCCAGCTCCAGGATGTGCCGCAACTGGGCGCCCATCGCGGGCCGGTCGCGCAACGACCGGCGGAGCACCGACTCGCTGAGCACCACCTCCAGCTTCGGCGGCGGTGGGTTCCGCCGGGTCAGCGCCGCCTGCCGGTGCAGGGTGACGGCCACCATCCGGCGGATGGACTCGTCCGGCAGCGCGGGCTGGGTGACCCGCAACGCCTCCGCTGCGTACGCCTCGGTGCGCAGCAGCCCCGGCACCACCTCGGGGGCGTACGTGCGCAGCCGGTTGGCCGCCGCCTCCAGCCCGACGTACAACTCGAACCAGCTGGGAATCACGTCCGCGTACGTGTGCCACCAGCCCCGGGTGCGGGTCTGCTTGGCCAGTGCCATCAGCTCCTCGGTCACCCCACCGGGCGCGGAGTAGACCCGGCACATCGCCTCGACGTCGAGGGAACGCATCGAGACCATGCCGCCCTCGATGCGCCACAGCTTGGGCGTCGACCACTCCAGCGCGTCGGCGGCCGCCTTGACGGTGATGCCGGCGTCCTCTCGCAACTGTCGCAGTCGGCGGCCGAGCTGCCGTCGCGGCACGGTGGAGCCGGCATCCGTGACCGTCGGCATGTCGCCACCCCCGAGAAGTGAGTAACCGATTGCTCTCGCTATGTAACCGCACTTCTCGTCAGCGATCAATGGATGGCTGCGCCGATAATTGTCCACAATAAAATTTCGGAAGCTCCCGGGTCGCTTCGCCGACGCCGAGCACTGTGGATCGTGGCCACCCTCGCCGGGCCCGCGTACCGCCGGTGAAGTGGAGCGTGGCCGTTCGCACCGGCCGTGGTTTGTGGAAGACGCCCGCCCCGACCGGGTGTCGGGATGGGCGGACGGCGGCACCGGCCGGCCCCGGGTGGGGCCGGCCGGTGATTTTCGGGCGAGGCGCCGATCTGCTGCGACGCCGGTCGCTGCCGGGGTCAGCCGTTGGCGCAGGAGGTGCCGTTGAGCGAGAAGCTGCCCGGGGACGAGTAGCTGCCGTTCAGGTTCCCCTGGTAGCCGAAGCTCGCCGAGCCACCCGGCGGGATGGTGCCGTTGTAACCGACGTTCCGGGCCGTCACCGTGGATCCGTTCTGGCTCACCGTGGCGTTCCAGGCGCTGGTGACCTGCTGGCCGGAGGGCAGGTTGTAGGTCAGCGTCCAGCCGTTGATGGTGCCCGACCCGGTGTTCGCGACCGTCACGTCCGCGGTGAAGCCGCCGTTCCAGGCGTTGGCCTTGTACGTGACCCGACACGAGCTGTTGCCCGGCGGCGGGGTGGTCGGTCCGCTGGTGGGCCCGCTGGTCGGCGGGGTGCCGCCGTTGACGCTGGCCGAGAAGCTGTTGACCGCGAGCCCGACCCCGCCCTGCCACGGCTCGAAGCCGGCCTGGATGCTGGTCAGGTACCAGTCATTGTTGACGGCGCCGCGGTTGCGGACGTCGACCAGGAAGTCCAGCACGTTGAAGTTCATGCTGCTGATCGGCGACGACGCGACGTACGAGATCACGTTGTTGGAGCCGTTGCTGCCGCGCCACACCTGCCAGCTGTGCCCGGCCAGGTTGGTGTTGCCCACCACCGAGCCGATCGGCTGGATCGAACCCTGTCGGTTGAGCCAGATCATCACCTCCATCTGGTTCACCCCGTCCTTCTTGGGCGACGGGTCCAACCAGATGTCGTACGAGGCGTCGTAGATGGCCCCGCTCACGTAGTTGTAGCTGATGCTGCTGTTGGCGCTGCCGATGCTGCCCAGCCGCATCGGCAGCGGCGAGCCGGGCGAGCAGTTGGTGTAGTGGCAGCCGAGGAAGATCGACGGGTACGACACGGGTGCGCCGTTGGTGGGGGCTGATCCCTGCTGGCTGGAGATGCTGAAGCCGGATCCGGTGACGTTGATGCACTGCTGGGCCGAGGTGCCCCAGCGGTTGTTCTGCACGACGTACCGCCCGCCGACCGTGGTCGAGCCGTACTGCTCGCAGATCTGGGTGTCAGCGGATGCCGGGCCGGCGGTGACGATCCCGACGAGACCGCCCGCAGCGAGCAGGCCGGCCGCCAGGATGGCGCGAATCGGACGTCTCATGACGCTCCTGGAAGATAGAAGGTCCGAAGAGCTGGGAGCGCTCCCAACCCTTGCATACATTTACATGCTTGAAACTAGATCGCAACCGCCTGGCCCTGGTTGCGCCACCCGATCGGCCGGGCTCGATCGCCTGCCGGATTGTCCGGCCCGCCGGCCGAGGGGTGGTGACCTGGCCGAACGCCGTGACGGGTGGTCGGGGCGCGGCTCAGGGCGGCCGAACCGGCGCTATTCAGGAACGATCGCATAAAGTAGCCTCTTGCCTTCGACGAGTATCGACCCTCGCGAAAGGTGTCGGCTGCGATGATCGAGTCCACCCTGCGCGTCCTCGTCGTGGGAGCCGGCATCGCCGGACTGGCGGCGGCCCGCGCACTCCGGCTCGCCGGGTTCGATCCCGAGGTGGTGGAGCGCAGCCCCGCCCCGAACTGCGGCCCGGAGGGCATCTTCCTGCCCGGCAACGCCGACCGGGCCCTGCGGGACCTGGGACTCGATCTGCCGCTGCGCCGGCTCGGCCGGGTCATCGAGCGGCAGCGCTTCCTCGACGCCTCGGGCGGGCAGCTCTGCGAGGTCGATCTCTGCCGGCTCTGGGCCGGGGTCGGCCAGTGCCGGGCACTGCCCCGTACCGAACTGCACCGGGTGCTGCTCGACGGCGTCGGGGGAGCGGTCCGGCACGGTGCCGAGGTGTACGCGCTGTGCCCCGGCCCCACCGAGGTCACGGTCGTCTTCACCGACGGCACCAAGCAGGCGTACGACCTGGTGGTCGGCGCCGACGGGCGGCGGTCGCTGATCCGCGCTCTCGCGGCCCTCGGCGGACCGCCGCGGCCCACCGGTCAGGTCGGCTACCGCGCGGTGGTGACCGGCGGGCCGGTGGTCCGGGACTGGACCGCGGTGCTCGGCCAGCGGGCCGGCTTCCTGATCATCCCGATGGGAGCGGGCCGGCTGTACTGCTATGCCGACGAGGCCGCCACCACGGTCCCGGCCGACCCGTCGGCCCGGCTGCGGGAGGTGTTCGCCGGCTACGGCGGTCCCGTGCCGGCCGTGCTGGACGCGCTGGGTGAGGTGCGGGCGGCGGTCACCGAGGAGCTCGACCTCGGCCACTGGTCGCAGGGCCGGGTCGTGCTGGTGGGCGACGCGGCGCACGCCACCGCGCCGACCCTCTCGCAGGGCGCCGCCATGGCCGTCGAGGACGCCGTCGTGCTGGCCGCCGCGCTGCAATCCGCGCCGGGGGTCGAGGAGGCACTGCGGGCGTACGAGGCCCGCCGGCGACCCCGGACGAGGTGGGTACGGGACCGGACCCACGACCGGGACCGGACCCGCAACGTGCCACCGGCGCTGCGCGACCCGGTGCTACGCGGCAGGGGCGACCAGATCTTCCAGGCCCACTACCGGCTGCTGCTCGACCCGGCCTGACCCGGTCACCCGTCGCCCACCCGTCGCCCACCCGGCGAAACGGGGCCAGTCCCGGAGGACTATCCTCGCTGCGAGGTACGCCCAGTAGGTCCGTAGCGTGCCGAGTGGGACGAACGAGAACCGGAGGCCACTCGTGACCACCGTCGCACCGAAGCCGATCGTGACCCGGCCCTGGCCGGTCCGGCAGCAGGTCAAGGGATCTGCCCTCACGCGGCTGCTGCGTACGACGGACGCGAAGCAGATCGGGATCATGTACATGGTCACCGCTTTCGCGTTCTTCATGATCGGCGGGTTCATGGCCCTGCTGATGCGCGCCGAGCTGGCCCGGCCGGGCCTGCAGTTCCTGTCGCCGGAGCAGTACAACCAGCTGTTCACCATGCACGGCACGATCATGCTGCTGTTCTTCGCGACGCCGATCGTGTTCGCCTTCGCCAACTTCGTCACGCCGTTGCAGATCGGCGCGCCGGACGTGTCGTTCCCCCGGCTGAACAGCTTCGCCTACTGGCTCTACCTCTTCGGCGGCTCGCTCGCGGTGGCCGGCTTCCTGACTCCGGGCGGCGCCGCGGACTTCGGCTGGTTCGCGTACACGCCGCTGAGCGACGTGGTCAACTCCCCCGGGGTCGGCGCCAACATGTGGGTGGTCGGCCTGGCCATCTCGGGTCTGGGCACCATCCTCGGCGCGGTCAACATGATCACGACCATCCTGACCCTGCGCGCACCCGGCATGACGATGTTCCGGATGCCGATCTTCACCTGGAACATCCTGGTCACCAGCCTTCTCGTGATCATGGTCTTCCCGCTGCTGGCCGCCGCGCTGTTCGCGCTGGCCGCCGACCGCATCCTGGGCGCGCACGTGTACGACCCGGCAACCGGCGGGCCGCTGCTGTGGCAGCACCTGTTCTGGTTCTTCGGCCACCCCGAGGTGTACATCGTGGCGCTGCCGTTCTTCGGCATCATCACCGAGGTCATCCCGGTGTTCTCCCGCAAGCCCGTGTTCGGCTACAAGGGTCTCGTCGGCGCGACCATCGCCATCGCCGCCCTGTCGATGAGCGTCTGGGCGCACCACATGTTCGCCACCGGCCAGGTGCTGCTGCCGTTCTTCAGCTTCCTCAGCTACCTGATCGCCGTGCCGACCGGCATGAAGTTCTTCAACTGGATCGGCACCATGTGGAAGGGCCAGCTCAGCTTCGAAACCCCGATGCTCTGGGCGATCGGCTTCCTCACCACGTTCCTCTTCGGCGGCCTCACCGGCGTGCTGCTGGCCAGCCCGCCGGTGGACTTCCACGTCTCCGACTCGTACTTCGTGGTGGCGCACTTCCACTACGTGCTGTTCGGCACGATCGTCTTCGCGGTGTTCGCCGGCATCTACTTCTGGTTCCCGAAGATGACCGGCCGGATGCTGGACGAGCGCCTCGGCAAGGTCCACTTCTGGTTGACCTTCCTCGGTTTCCACACCACGTTCCTGGTGCAGCACTGGCTCGGCAACGAGGGCATGCCGCGGCGGTACGCCGACTACCGGCCGGAGGACGGGTTCACCACGCTCAACACGATCTCCACCGTCGGCGCGTTCATCACCGGCATCTCCACCCTGCCGTTCCTGTACAACGTCTGGAAGTCGTACAAGACCGGCCCGGTGGTCGAGGTTGACGACCCGTGGGGCCACGGCAACTCGCTGGAGTGGGCCACGAGCTGCCCGCCGCCGCTGCGCAACTTCGACCGGATGCCTCGGATCCGCTCCGAGCGGCCGGCCTTCGACCTGAAGTTCCCCGAGCTGGCCGCCGGCCACCAGTCGGTCGCCGGACCCCCCGAGGGTGGCGCCAAGCCGCTCAGCTCGGAGTCCGACGGCGGCGCCCGGTACGAGGAAAGCTCCCACAACGCCTGACCCCGCATGCGGCGCCGCTGACCCTGACGAGATCTTGGATTTCTGTTGCCCTGATAGGGGCACAAGAAATCCAAGATCTCGCCGTTTACGGGCTCCCGCCTGGCGTGGTCGCGTCTCGGGTCGGCCCGGGAGCCGGGTCGGGCGGGTCGAGGTGTTCGGTGGGGAGCCGGGTCGGGTGGGCCGAGGTGTTCGGTCGGGAGCCGGGTCGGGTGGGCCGAGGTGTTCGGTCGGGAGCCGGGTCAGGCGGGCGTGCCGATCTGCTCGGCCTGCCCGGCTGGGCCGGTGGTGGGCGGGTCGGCTTGCCCGGCCGGGTCCGCAGTGGTCGGGTCGGCGGTGGGTGAGTCCGCGTTGGCCGGGTCCGTGGCGGCCGGCCGGAGGCGGCGGCGCGACAGGGGGACGGCGGCCAGGGCGACCGCGAGCAACCCGACCGCTCCGGTGGCCGCGAAGCCCCAGACCGGGGCGGCGGCGTCGATGACCACGCCGGCCAGCGGGGCGCCGAGGGCCAGACCCACGGTGATCGAGGAACCGTGCAGGCCCATCGCCTCGCCCCGGACCGGGGATGGCACCAGCCGGCTCACGGCGTCCGCGCTCGCGGCCAGGGTCGGCGCGCAGAGTGCGCCGGCGGGGACCAGGGCGAGGCACAGCAGCCACCACTGGTGACCGCCGAGGCCGACCGGGATGGTGAACAGGCAGAGCAGTCCGGTCAGCAGGGCCGGCGGGAGCGAGCGGTGGACGGCGCCGTACGCGAAGCCGCCGACCAGGGAGAACACCGCCCACAGCGCGAGGACCGCACCGGTCCAGCCGACCTGGTCGGCGGCCCGCAGCACGGCCACCACGGCCACGTCGGTGCCGCCGAGCACCAGGGTGCTGGCCGCGCTCA
This sequence comes from Plantactinospora sp. A48, assembly GCF_055793945.1. Taxonomy (NCBI): domain Bacteria; kingdom Bacillati; phylum Actinomycetota; class Actinomycetes; order Micromonosporales; family Micromonosporaceae; genus Plantactinospora; species Plantactinospora sp. A48. Next base: position 10,864 of record NZ_JBTIXF010000040.1, read on the forward strand.
GCACCAGCACCCCGACCAGCCGTCCGGTCAACCACTTCCGGCGGGGAATCCGTACCTCGGTGGTGGCCGGTTCGCCGGCGGTGCGGACGGGCGGGTCGAGCAGCAGCATCGCGATGCCTGACGCCACCACGCCGGCCCCGACGGCGAGCATGGTCACCCGGGCGGACCCGGCGGTGGCGAGGAGCACCGCGAGGGCCGGTCCGATCATGAACGACAGCTCGACGGACATCGAATCCAGCGCGTACGCCTGGCGGCGGTGCGCCTCGGGGGCGAGCGCGGCCAGGGACTGGCGTACCACGGAGAACACCGGCAAGCCGCACAACCCGCCGAAGAACGCCGTGACCAGCAGCATCGGGTACGGCATGGCCTGCGCGGTGGACCAGAACACCGCCTCGGCCGCCGTCGTGACCAGCAGCATGATCCGCAACCCGCGCCGGTCGACGAGGCGACCCAGCAGTGGTGCCCCGATGGCGGCGCCGACCGTCATCGCGGTGCCGACCAGCCCGGCCGCGGCGTAGCCCCGGTGCATGTCGAGCACGACGTGCAGGGTGAGGGTGACACCGGTCGCGGTGGCCGGGATCCGGGCGAACATCGCCACCAGCAGCAGTGGGCGGATCCCGGGCAGCGCGAGGACGGAACGGTACGGGGCGAGGGTCATGGTCTGTGGTTACCTCCACCGGCCATCATCGCCGCCCGGTACGACACCGGCACCGCCGGAGTTACCCAGCTCACCCGCTGTCGGCGGGTGAGCCGGGGGAGAGGTCGACGGGTGTGCCGGAGGGGGCGGTCAGCCGGCGTCGACCAGCGGCGTCCCGTCCAGGGTGACCCCCGCCGCGGCCAGTTCGGCCAGCGCCGCCTCGGTGCTGTCGGCGGCCACGCCCGCGGTCAGGTCGAGCAGCACCGTGGTGTCGAAGCCGGCCCGTACGGCGTCCAGCGCGGTGGCCCGGACGCAGTGATCGGTGGCGATACCAACCACGTCCACCGCGTCGACGCCGTGCCCGCGCAGCCAGTCGGCCATCGACTCACCCTCGGCCGTGTGCCCCTCGAAGCCCGAGTACGCGGCCGCGTACTCGCCCTTGTGGAACACCGCCTCGATCCGGCCGGTGGCCAGCTCGGGGTGGAATTCCGAACCCGCCGTGCCGACCACGCAGTGCTGTGGCCAGGACGTCCGGTAGTCGGGCGGATCCCCGAAGTGGCCGCCCGGGTCCACGTGGTAGTCCTTGGTGGCGACGACGTGCGACCACCGCTCCACCGGGGCGGTCAGCAGCCGCGACACGGCGGCGGCCACCGCCGCGCCACCCGCCACCGCGAGGGAACCACCCTCGCAGAAGTCGTTCTGGACGTCGACGACGATCAGACCTCGACTCATCGATCCACTCCCTCCGCCGGTACCACGGTGACCGGAATCGCCGGATCACCGGTGGACAACTTCAATCCCTCCCAGGGGATCGAGATCAGGCACTGCCGTAGGTGGTCCCGGGCGGCCGTGAGGTCGACCGGCGGGACCGGTTCACCGCCGATGACGTACGACCGTTGCAGCATCCGGTCGCCGGGCCGGTGCTCGGGCACCCCCTGGGACACCACGATCTCCTCGGTGGCGGTGCCGGTCGGTTTGTGCCGCCGGATGGCGACCTTGCGACCGCCGACCGTGGCCTTGTGCTCCGACCGCTTGACGACCGGCCGGCCGTCCACCTCCACCAGTTTGTAGACCAGGCTGGCGGTGGGCGCGCCCGAGCCGGTCACCACGGAGGTGCCGGCGCCGTACGAGTCGACCGGTTCGGCCGCCAGCGCCGCGATGGCGTACTCGTCCAGGTCCCCCGACACGATGATCTTGGTGTCGGTGGCCCCGAGCGAGTCGAGCAGCTCGCGGGACTGCTGCGCGATCACCGCGAGGTCGCCGGAGTCGATCCGGACCGCCCGCAGCCCCGGGCCGGCCGTCGCGATCGCGTTCCGGATCCCCTCCGCGATGTCGTACGTGTCGACCAGCAGCGTGGTGTCGGGGCCCTGCGCCTCGACCTGGGTGGCGAAGGCCGCCTTCTCGTCGTCGTGCAGCAGCGTGAAGGCGTGCGCGGCGGTGCCGGCGGTCGGGATGCCGTACCGCTGGCCCGCCGCGAGGTTGGAGGTGAAGCTGAAGCCGGCCAGGTACGCGGCGCGGGCCGCGGCCACCGCCGCCTCCTCGTGGGCTCGTCGGGAACCCATCTCGATCAGCGGCCGGCCCCGGGCCGCGGTCACCATCCGGGCCGCCGCGGCGGCCACCGCGCAGTCGTGGTTGAGCACCGACAGCACCAGGGTTTCCAGCACCACCGCCTCGGCGAAGGTGCCGGACACGGTGAGGATCGGCGAACCGGGGAAGAACAGCTCACCCTCGGCGTACCCGTCGATGTCGCCGGTGAACCGGTAACCGGCCAGCCACTCGGCGGTGCGGTCGTCCACCACCCCGGTCGCGCGGAGGTGGTCCACCTCCGACCCGTCGAACCGGAACTCGCGGATCAGGTCCAGCAACCGCCCCGTACCCGCCACCACGCCGTACCGGCGACCGGGCGGCAGCTTACGGGCGAACACCTCGAAGACGCACCGGCGGTCCGCCGTGCCGTCCCGCAGGGCGGCGGCGACCATGGTCAGCTCGTACCGGTCGGTCAGCAGCGCGGGTCGATGTGTGATCACCACCCCAGCTTAGGTCGTACCCCGGACGGTCCCGCCGGCCCGCCGGCCCCGGGGGATGATCCCGCCGCCCGCCGCCCGCCGCCCGCCGCCCGCCGCCCGCCGCCCGCCGCCCGCACGGTCGGGGTGGGTCGCGGAGCTGCCGGGTCGGGACCCACCGGCTACGCCGGGTCGGTCCGGCCGGACCGACCGTTCCGGTCGGGCAGCGCGCGCAGCGCGGCCGGCAGTTCGCCCCGACCGCCGACACCCAGCTTGCCGTACACCCGCTGGAGGTGGTTCTCCACGGTCCGGGTCGACAGGTACAGCTGTTCGGCGATGCTCCGGCTCGGGACGCCGTCGGCGGCCAGCACGGCGATTTCCCGTTCCCGGTCGGTGAGCAGCGGCTGCCGGCTCCACAGGGCGGGGGTGCGGACCAGGTCGCAGCGTTCCAGCAGCTCACCCAGGCGTACGTTGGCCTGGTTCGCCAGCGGCGACCGTTCCTCGCGCAGCCGGGCCACCCCGGCCGCGGCGGCCTCGGCGGCGAACAGGTTCAGCCCGGCGGCGGCGAAGTCGTCGGCCACGCCCAGCAGGTCCGTCCCGGACCGGTCGAGGACGGCCCGGGCGTGCCGGGCCAGCAGCGACGGCAGCGAGCCGTCCACGACCTCGGTCAGCGCCGCCAGCCGGCGGGCGACGGTCGCCCGTTGCCGCCGGGCCCGGCCCCCGGACCCGCCGTCGGCGCCGACCCGGCCCCCGGACCCGCCGTCGGCGCCGACCCGGCCCGCGGGCCCGGCGTCGGTGCCAGCCCGGTCCGCGGGTTCGATGTCGGTGCTGGTCCGGTCCGCGAGCCCGCCGTCGGCGCCGGCCCGGTCCGCGGGCCCGACCTCGGCGTCGGCCCGGCCGAGCCGGACCAGGTCGTGCAGGGCGTGGATCTCGTGCCCGGCGAACCCGTCGGTCCACAACTGGGCCACCAGGGCAGTCAGCACCTCGGCTGCGCCGTCGAGGTCACCCTCGGCGGCCAGGACGGCCGCGCGGGCCTGCTCCCGCCAGGGCCGGAGCACGGCCATGCCGGGCATGTGCGCCGCGTCCGACTCGGCCATCGCCTCGACCGCCTGTGGCAGGTCGCCGCGCAGGGCTGCGGCCTGCGCCCGCTCCGACTGCGCCAGGCTGGTGTACGCGGGGCTGTTGGCCAGCACCGCGCAGGCGCCGAGACTGGTCCGCAGCGCCTCACCGGTCTGGCCGCGCAGCCGGGCCACCTGGGCCCGCACGATCGACAGGTACCCGGTGCCGAGCCGGAAGTCACCGGCGTCGGCCAGGTCGGCGAACTCGTCCGCGGCGATGGCGTCGATGCCCGCCAGGTCGCCGGCGAGCAGCAGCCCGGTGCCCCGGGCCAGTTCCAGGGCGAGTTGGAGGTACGGCATGTCGCCGCGCCACTGCGCGGCGTCGGCCGCCACGCCGGCCACCGCCCGAGCGCTCAGCTCGAAGTGGCCCTGCGCGGCCTGCAGGTGCGCGACGGTGCACCGGGCCAGGTCCCGGGCCGCCAGGGTGGCCGCCGGCCGGTCCAGGATCGCCCGACCGATCCGCATCGCCTCGACGTAGTCCATCCGGTGCAATCGCATGATCGCCTCGAAGGAGCGCACCCGGGCCTGGTCGGCCGGATCGGTCAGCCCGGCAGCGGCGGCGGCCACCCGTTCCACGGTGGACTCGTCCCGCAGCACCCAGTAGGAGATCATGCCCCGCACGGTGATCTGCCGCGCCCGCCGTTCGTCGGTGTTGACCAGGGCGGTTGCCGCGTCGAGGACCTCGATCGCCTCCTCCGGCTGGTCGCTGAACATCAGGATGGTGGCGAGCAGTTCGGCGGCGTCGTATCCGCCGTCGGCCTCCATCGCGGCCCGGGCCAACCGGGCCGCCAGCGGTACGTCGTACTGGCCGAACGCCTGACCGGCGGCGGCCAGCAGCAGCGACGGCACCTGTGCGGTGCCGGAGTCCAGCCGCCAGACGGCCACCCGCAGCAGGTCGTCCCGCCGCCGGGCGCCGGCCGCCTCGACCAGATCCGCGAGCCGGGCCTTCAACCGGCGAGTACGGGTCACCGGGCAGCGCTGCCGGACAACCTCGCCGTAGAGCGGATGGGCGAGCCGGACGTTGAACCGTCGGTCGTGCTCGACAACGGTGATCAGCGAGCGTTCCTCGGCCAGTTCCACGTCCCGCGGGTCGGTCGCCCGGTTGAGCAGTTCGAGGCCGATCGGCTCGCCCAGCGCGACGAACTCGATCACGGTCTGCACGCCCCGGTCGAGCCGGCCGATGCGGGCGTCGATCAGGTCGTTGAGGTTCGGCGCCAGCTCCAGCCGGCCGGTCCAGCGCCAGACCCCGTACGACTGGGTCAGTTCGTTGCCACCCTGCGCGGCGATCACCAGTTCGCGCAGCAGCAGGGCGTTGCCGGCGGAGAGCCGGTGCAAACGGTCCGCGGAGGCGGTGTCCACCGGCCCGCCCAGGATGGCGGTGAGCAGCGCCTGCGTGTCGGCGAGGCCGAACGGGGCCAACTCGGCGTGCTCGACCAGATCGTCCGTCCACAGTGCCCTGATCGGCAGCGGCACCTGCTCGCCGTTGCGCAGGGTGCCGAGCACGGTGGCGTCCTCGGAACGGGCGATCAGGTAGACCAGGGCCGCCGACGACGGGTCGAGCAGATGGGCGTCGTCGATGGCCAGCACGATCGGCCGGCCGGCGGCCTGCTGGTGCAACGCGTCGACCGCCCAGCGCAGGATGCCGGCGGGGGAGAGCCCGGCCGGCTGGTCGGTGGGTAGCACCTGCGCCAGGCCCCCGAACGGCAGGCCGGCGGTCGCGATGTTGGCCGACGCCGACCACACCGCGTACTTGTCGGTGGGCAGCGCCTCGACCCCCTCGCGCAGCAGCCGACTCTTGCCGATGCCGGCGGTGCCGCTGAAGAAGATGCCCCGCCCTGTCACGCCGCTGGCGGCGGCGCTCAACCGGTCGAGTTCGGTACGGCGGCCTACGAAGCTCCAGGGTCCCACCCCGGCAGCATATCGACGAAAGTTCCGCGCTGTGCTGGTCTGATTACTCAGAAGTTGAGTAGCGCCGCAGTTACCGCTGAGTACCGGGATCGCTCGTGCGGTCGACCGGTCCGCGCATACGGTTCGGTGGTCCGGGTCCCCGCCGCGGAACTCCGCGGTCGGGGCTCCACATCCGACCGTCCACGGTGACGAGCCGGATCCGGGCCGCTGTCCGAACCACGGTGCAGCCGGCCGACCACCCGGCGGCTGCCCGAACCGGGCAGCGGCTGACCACGAAGGAGCACCGGTCCGAGCCACGGAGCGGTTGCCCGGTCCACGGCGCAGTTTCAGGGAGGCGAGTGTGCGGTCGACCCGGCCCCGGGCCGTTCCCGAGCGGAGTCTCGCGGTCGTGCCGGCGCCGCGCCGTCCCGAAGGGGACCCGCTGCGCCTCGCGGCCAAGGCGGTCGAGGCGGGGCCGGACGAGCGCATCGGCGTCGTCCTGGCCGGCCCACTCGGTGACCTCCGGTCGGCGCTGTCGGCCGCCCTGGTCGGCGAACTGCCCGCGACCACGGGCCGGAGTGGCGGCTTCCTGGTGACGAGCCACGGGGTCCGGGTGGGTGGACTCGGACACATCCCCGGTCACCGGCAGCCGTACCGGTACCACGACGACGGTGGGCCGGTGGCGGCCAGGCCGCCCCGGCGGGTGGCGGTGACCCTGCCCGATCCGTTGCTGCGGCACTTCGAGCTGATCGACACACCGGACACCGACCAACTCGGCACCGCCGGCACCCGGGTGTTGCTGGACGCCGCCCGGCGCGGTGGTGCGCTGCTGTTCGTGCTGCCGACATCCGGTCGGCTGACCGAACCGGATCTGGCGGTGCTGACCGGCGCGGCGGACACCGGGTGCGCCGTCTTCTTCGCGGTGCTGCCCGAGGTCACCGACCGGCGACCGCCGGTTCGCCGGCCCGGCGCCGAACCGGCCGAGGATCCGGTGACGGCGGCCGAACGAGGGCTGCGCGCGACGGTGGCCGCCGAGGTGCCGGCGCTGGCCGAGGCACCCTGGTTCGTGGTCTGCCCGGAGGCCGGCGACATCGCGTACCTGCGCCGGGCCCTGCTGGAATGGGCCGACCAGGAGGCGCTGGCGCGGGCCGGCGAGAGCCCGCCGCCGCCGGTCGCCACCGGTCCGGTCCCGGTCGCCGCGAACGTCGGCGGGTCCGACTGGGCGGACCGGCTGGACCGGCGGCTCCGCGCCGGAGCCCATCGGGTGCGGCAACACCTCGCCATCGAACTGGCGAACATCCACCTGCGGTGCGTCCAGGAGATCGTCTTCGGGGTCGGCCCGGCCGGCCTGCCCGAGGTGCTGGACCGCGAGGTGGAGGCGCTGTCGATGATGACGGTGCGGGACGAGGCTGCGGTCCTGGCCGAAGTGCTGGCCGGGATCCTGGGCACGGTGGTCGGGGAGGTCCCGGACGAGGGCGTGCGGAGGCGGGTCACCGCAGCCGTACGCCGGGGCCTCGCCGACCACCGGCTCGCCCGGGATCTGGATCGGGTGCTGCTCGTCACCAGTACCGGCGGCGTCGCCACGGTCACCGGCTCGGCGGCCGTGGCGGCGCTGGCCGCCTATCCCGAACCCGACAACGGGCTGCTGCCCCCGATCGGGGTGGCCCTCTCGGGCGGCTGCTACCAACTGTGGCGCAGCCCCGGCGACACCGGACCGGGCCAGGCCCGTTCCTGGCTACAGCGGGTGTTGCGCGAGGTCGAGGTGGAACTGGCCCGCGAGGTGACCCGCCGGTTCGAGGCGGTCCGGCTGTCCCTGACCGCCGTACTCGGCGAGTCGATCGACCACGGCATGCTGCTTGCCTGAGGTGCCGGCCGCCGCCCTGTGTGGTCCGCCGCACCATGGCGGTGGCGCTCCGGCTGCTCGGACCACGGACAGCGGTGGCACCATGGGGGGCATGGCGGCTCCACAGGTTGTCCCGGTCGAGACGCCGGACATCGACGACGCGCCGGTCTCGGACCGGCCCTGGGTGACGATCGTCTGGGATGATCCGGTCAACCTGATGTCCTACGTCACGTGGGTTCTGCAGAAGCTGTTCGGCTACAGCCACGAGAAGGCCGAGAAACTGATGCTGGATGTCCACAACAAGGGCCGGGCCGTGGTGTCCAGCGGCGCGCGCGAGCGGATGGAGTACGACGCCGCGCAGCTGCACTCGTACGGTCTGTGGGCGACGGTGGACCGCTCGTGAGTGAGTGGAGCGTCCGGTCCGGCCCGGTGGGAGCCCGGGAAGGGCTCCGGTCGTGGCGGGGAACCGGGACGAGCGGCCCGATCCGTGGTGAGGTGGCGCAGTGAGCATGTTCCGGCGCCGTGGCGCCCAATACGTCGCGACCTTCGCCCCGGACGAGGCCCGGGTGCTCCGGAAGGTCGCCGGCGAGGTGGTCGGGCTGCTGACCGACGGCTTCGACCACTCCGATCCGGTGGTGGGCCGGCTCTTCCCGGCGGCCTACCCGGACGACCCGGACGATACCGATGAATTCCGGCGGTACACCGAGGGTGACCTCAAGACCGGAAAGATCGACCAGGCCGGTGCGATCCTCGCGGCGCTGCCGCCCGACGCCGAGGAGGAGGTACGCCTCGACGCCGAGGCGGCCGAGGCGTGGCTGCGGGCGCTGAACGACGCCCGGTTGGCGATGGGCGTCCGGCTGGAGATCACCGACGGCACCGACCTGAGCACGGAACTCGACCGTGCCCTGATGGTCGACCCGAACTCGTCCCGGGTGTTCCAACTCTCCGTCTACGCCTATCTGGGGTACCTCCAGGAGTCCCTGCTCAACGCGATGCTCGACTGAGCACAGGCCGGGCTGGCCGGCGGATCAGGCGGCGTCGAGTGTCGCGTACTCCTGCTCGGAGAGCGTCAGTTCGGCGGCGGCCGCCGAGTCCCGGATGGTTTCCGGCCGGCTGGCCCCGGGGATCGGGATGACCCGGGGTGACCTGGCCAGCATCCAGGCCAGGCAGACCTGCTGCGGGCTGACCCCGCGCTGCCGGGCCACCTCGGCGAAGGCTCCCGGGCTGCCGGCCAACCCGGCGGCCCGGCCGGCGCCGCCGAACGGCGACCAGGGCAGGAAGGCCAGGTCCAGCTCGTCGCACAGGTCCAGCTCGGGTTCCGAGGTACGGAACGTCGGCGAGTACTGGTTCTGCACCGAGACCAGCCGGTCGCCGAGGATCTCCCGGGCCTCGCGGATCTGCCCGGGATCGGCGTTGGAGATGCCCGCCATCCGGACCTTGCCCGCGTCCACCAGATCGCGCAGGGCGCCGATCGACTCCGCGTACGGGACCCGCGGGTCGGGTCGGTGGTGCTGGTAGAGCCCGATGGCGTCCACCCCGAGCCGGCTGAGCGAGGCGTCGCAGGCCCGCCGCAGATGCTCGGCGGAACCGTCGATCGTCCAGCTGCCGTCCCCGGGGCGCAGGTGGCCGCCCTTGGTGGCGACCAGTACCCCGGAGGTGTCCCCGGCGTAGCTGGCGAGCCCCCGGGCGATCAGGGACTCGTTGTGACCCACGTCGTCGGCGTACCGGTGGTAGGCGTCGGCCGTGTCGATCAGGGTGATGCCGGCGTCCAGGGCGGCGTGGATGGTCCGCAGCGCCCGCTCCTCGTCCGGGCGGCCCTCGATCGACAGCTGCATCGCGCCGAGACCGATGGCACTTACCTCGATGTTTCCGATGGCGCGCTGGCGCATTGCCGCCCAACCTCCTCGTCTCGTGTTCCAGGGTGACCTCGCACACGTTACGGACGGCACCTTAGACGGTAGGCTGGCACCGTGCTGAGCATCGACCGCGGAATCCTCGACGCGATCGTGGCGCATGCCCGCCGGGACCACCCCGACGAGGCGTGCGGGGTGGTGGCCGGTCCGGCCGGCAGCGACACGCCCACCCGGCACATCCCGATGGACAACGCCGCCCGGTCGATGACCTTCTACGAGTTCGACTCGATGGAGCACCTGCGGGTGTGGCGGGAGATGGACGACCGGGACGAGGAACCCGTGGTGATCTACCACTCGCACACCGCGACCGAGGCGTATCCGTCGCGGACGGACATCTCGTTCGCCGGCGAGCCGGGCGCACACTACCTACTGGTCTCCACCCGGGATCCGGAGACGGCGGAGATCCGCTCCTACCGGATCGTGGACGGCCAGGTCACCGAGGAGCCGGTCCGGATCCTCGACCCAGGGGTGGACCAGCACGCCGTGCAGTCCTACATGTTCGGGCAGAGTCCCGCGACGGTCGACTACGAGTGTTCGGGCCGCTGACCCTTCCACGTCCGGCATCCGTTCCTGGTCAATCCAGTTCGCGAGGAGTATTCCCATCATGGCCATCGAAGTTCGCATCCCCACCATCCTGCGCAGCCACACCGGCGGTGCCAAGGTCGTCGAGGGCGCCGGCGACAGCCTGGCTGACCTGCTGACCGACCTCGACTCCCGGCACACCGGGCTGCGCGACCGGCTGGTGACCGACGCCGGCGCCCTGCACCGGTTCGTCAACGTCTACGTCAACGACGAGGACGTCCGGTTCCTCGGCGCGCTCGACGCCAAGTTGTCCGACGGTGACACCGTGACGATTCTGCCGGCCGTGGCCGGTGGTGCGTTCGGTTTCGCCGCCGCGGCGGCGATGCTCGGGCACCGGTCACCCGCCACCCGCTGACACCGGTCATGGCGAGGTACGACAGCCTCCTCGACGCCTGCGGCGGTACCCCGCTGGTGGGGTTGCCCCGGCTCTCGCCGGTGGTGCCCGACGGCGCGCCTCCGGTCCGGCTCTGGGCCAAGCTGGAGGACCGCAACCCCACCGGCAGCGTCAAGGACCGGCCCGCGCTGTTCATGGTCCGCGCTGCGGAGCGGGAGGGCCGGCTCCGGCCGGGCGCCACCATTCTCGAACCGACCAGCGGCAACACCGGCATCTCCCTGGCCATGGTGGCCAAGATGCGGGGATACCGGCTGGTCTGCGTGATGCCGGAGAACGTCTCCACCGAGCGGATCCAGCTGCTACGGATGTACGGGGCGGAGATCATCTTTTCGCCGGCGGCCGGCGGGTCCAACCAGGCGGTGGCCACCGCCAAACAGGTGGCCGCCGAGCATCCGGACTGGGTGATGCTCTACCAGTACGGCAACGAGGGGAACGCCCGGGCCCACTACGAGACCACCGGTCCGGAGCTGCTGGAGGACCTGCCCAGCATCACGCACTTCGTGGCCGGCCTCGGCACCACCGGCACCCTGATGGGCACCGGCCGCTACCTGCGGGAAAAGGTCGAGGGCATCGAGATCATCGCCGCCGAGCCCCGGTACGGCGAGCTGGTCTACGGGCTGCGGAACATCGACGAGGGGTACGTCCCGGAGCTGTACGACGCGACGGTGCTGACCCGGCGCTTCTCCGTGGGCACCCGGGACGCGGTGCTGCGTACCCGGCAGCTGGTCGAGGTGGAGGGCATCTTCGCCGGCTTCTCGACCGGGGCGATCCTGCACGCCGCGCTGGCCGTGGCCCACCAGGCGGTCCGGGAGGGTCGCCGGGCCGACGTGGCGTTCGTGGTCTGCGACGGTGGCTGGAAGTACCTCTCCACCGGCGCGTACGGCGGCAGCCTGGCCGAGGCCGAGGAGGCGCTCGAAGGCCAGCTCTGGGCCTGAGTGAGCGGGCCCTTCTCACCCTGAGTGACGAGAAGGGCCCGCCACCGTCAAGGGCCCGCTAGCGTTCGTTGGCCAGCCGCGCGCCGAAGCCCAGCAGCGCGGCCCCGGTGCCGACGTCCAGCGTCCGGCGTACCCACCGGCGTGCCAGGACCCGCCGGGTCCGGTGCATGGCGAGCACCAGGGCCACCAGATAGAGCAGCGACAGCACCGCGTGGCTGAGGGCGAAGACCAGCAGCACCGGGACCGGAGCGGCGTGCCCGACGAACTGGGGCAGCACCGCGAGATAGAACGCCAACACCTTCGGGTTGGTGATGTTGGACAGGAAACCCTGCCGCCAACCCACCAGCGCCTGCCCGGCGGCGGTGCCACCCTCAGGTAGCGGAGCGTAACGTCCGCGCCAGGCCGAGCGCAGCGCCTGACCGGCCAGGAAGATCAGGTAGGCCACGCCGAGCCATTTGATCGCCTGGAACAGCGGTTGGGACCGTACGATCACCGCCCCCAGGCCAGCGGCTGCGGCCGTACCCTGCACGGCGTTCGAACTCGCGACGCCGACGGCGCTCCACAGCCCGCGCGGCCGACCTGCGGCCAGGGTGTTGCGGGTGACCACCGCGAAGTCGGGTCCCGGCACCAGCACCAGGACAGTGGCGAACAGCAGGAAGCTGCCATATGCGGTCCATGACATCTTTCGATGCTAGGCGGCCCGGTACGCCGGCGTCCGGTGGCCCGCCGGTAGGCCGCCGAGCGGCATGGCGCGGCGTCGCGTCAAGCGGCGTCGCGTCAAGCGGCGTCGCGTCCAGCGGTGCCGGCGTTGACAGGGGGCCCTTCCTATACAAAAAGCGATAACAAGGTGCCCTTCCTTGCTCACAGGGCGCCGAGGGTCAGCCCCACGTTCACCAGCAGGGGCACCGTGGCCAGGCCGAGCAGCAGCCACGGCAGCCGGGCCCGGCGGACCAGGGCGAACGCCGCCACCGTGCAACCGATGCTGCCGAGCCCGATGGCGGCCAGCGTCGGCTCGTACCATCGCGGGGCGGTGTCGGCCAGGATGGCCAGCAGTCCGCGCCCGGCCGTTGCCGTGCCGACCAGCCCCAGCGCGGTGGCCCAGCCGCACAGGCCGAGCATCCGGTCGCTGGCTCCGATCGAGTCGACCCGCTGGACCGGGAAGGGCTGCTGCGCACCGGGCAGCGGCGGCGGGGGCAGTGGAACGCCCCGGATCACCGGTGTCCCGGTGGACACCTGTCGGGCCACCTCCCGGTGCCGGGCACGGTCGGGCGGACCCGGCCCCGGACCGCCCTGCCGGCGTGTGGGCCGGTCGGGCTCGGTCCGGACCAGTTCGGCACCGGTCGCGGCGCCCGCGCCCGCCGGGGGGTCGGCCTCCGGCGCGGTCCCGGCGCTCGGCGCGGTCTCGGTCTCGGTCCCGGCGCCGGTCGCGGTCTCGGTGTCGACGCTGGGTGCGGTCTCGGTGTCGGCCGGAACCGGTTGGGACGGTACGGCGGTCCGCAGCGTGGGTGCGGTGGCCGGAGCGGTGTCCGAGGCTGTCACCTGGGGCTCGGTCGTCACCACGGCTCCTTCCGCCGGTCCCGCCGGGCGGTACCTGCCGGTACCGGCTCGGTCTGCCTCACGCAATGCAAACGGGTGGCGGTAACGGGGCGTAACGGCGAAACCTGCATCGGTCCGGTGTCACCTTGGTGACATCTATGATCAGACCATTCTTGCGTCGAGAGCTTCCGGCGTAGGCTGCGCGTCGTGAACCACTCGCCGCCCCCGATGATCGCGCCGACCAACGGAAGCGACGAGATTACCTGGAGTAATCGCGGGATTGCCGGATGCGACTGACCGTCCTTGGCTGCGCCGGAAGTTTTCCCGGCCCTGAAGCCGCGTGCTCGGCATATCTGGTGGAGGCCGAGGGTTTCCGGCTTCTCGTCGATTTCGGCTCCGGGTCGCTGTCGGCCCTCCAGCGCTATGCCGCGTTGTCGGCCGTGGACGCGATCCTGCTCAGCCACCTGCACTGTGATCACATCTCGGACGCCGTGGACTACGTCGTGGTCCGCCGGTACGCGCCCGACGGACCGTATCCGGCGCTGCCGGTGTACGCCCCGGCCGGCGCGCCGGACCGGATCGCCGCGGCCTACAGCCAGGAGGGGGACAGCGTCGAGGACGTCTACACCTTCTACGGGCTGCAACCCGGGAGCTTCCCGATCGGCCCGTTCACCGTCACCGTGGACCGGGTCAACCACCCCGTCGAGACGTACGGCATCCGGTTGGAGCACGGCGGCCGGACCCTGTGCTACTCCGCCGACACCGCGCCCTGCGAGGCGCTGTTGCGGCTCGCGCACCGCGCGGACCTGTTTCTGTGCGAGGCCAGCTACCTGGACGGGGTGGACAATCCCCCGGACATCCACCTCACCGGTCGCGAGGCCGGCGAGGTCGCCACGAAGGCCGAGGTGGGTCGCCTGTTGCTGACCCACCTCGTCGCCGCCTGGGGCAGCGAGGCGATGACCCAGGAGGCCGCGGCGGCCGCCTACGCCGGTCCGATCGAGGTCGTCCGGCCCGGCGCCAGCTACGAGGTCTGACCCGGACGGCGGCGCCGCTCCGACGATTTCTTGTGCCTTACTGTTCCCCGGCCGGTCAGCCCGGGGTCGCCCCGCGCACCGGCAACTGGCCCACGGTGGGTGGCATGCGAATCGCGATCGTCACGGAGTCGTTCGCGCCGGACGTCAACGGCGTGGCGCACTCCGTGTCGCGTACCGTCGAACACCTGGTCCGGCGGGGCCACCAGCCGCTGGTGGTGGCCCCGGCTCCCGCCTCGGCCGGGCCGGTGACCGAGCCCGCGCCCTGCCCGGTGCTGCGGGTCCCGAGCGTGGCCCTGCCCGGCTACCGCGGATTCCGGCTGGGGCTGCCCAGCGGCCGGCTGGCCGAGACGCTCGCCGAACACGCCCCGGACGTCGTCCATCTCGCCAGCCCGTTCGTGCTCGGCGCGCGGGCCGCCACCGTGGCCGCGCACCGCGGCGTGCCGCTGCTGGCCGTGTACCAGACCGACGTCGCGGCCTACGCCCGGTTCTACGGCCTGGGGTGGGGTGAGGCCGCCGCCTGGCGCCGGCTGCGGATGATCCACAACGCCGCCTACCGTACCCTCGCGCCGTCGACCGCGGCGGCCACCGACCTGGTCGACCACGGCGTCGAACGGGTCTGGCTGTGGCGGCGCGGTGTCGACGCCGTCCGGTTCGCCCCGACCCGGCGGCACGAGCTGCTCCGCCGCGCTCTCGCCCTCGGGGGTGAGACGCTGGTCGGGTACGTCGGCCGGCTGGCCGGTGAGAAGCGGGTGGAACTGCTCGCCGAGACCTGCCGGCTGCCGGGCGTCCGGGTGGTGGTGGTCGGCGACGGCCCGGCCCGCCGCGAGGTGCGGCGGGCGCTGCCCGGCGCGGTCTTCCTGGGGGTACGGCGCGGAAACCAGCTCGCCCGGCTCTACGCGAGCCTGGATGTCTTCGTCCACACCGGCCCACACGAGACGTTCGGGCAGACCGTGCAGGAGGCGCAGGCGAGTGGGCTGCCGGTGGTCGCGCCGGCCGCGGGTGGGCCGCTGGACCTGGTCCGCCCGGGAGTCGACGGCACCCTCGTCCCGCCCGGTGACGGGACGGCGATCGCGGCGGCGGTGGCCGACCTCGTCGCCGATCCCGAACTGCGCGCCGCGTACGGCCGGGCCGCCCGGTCGGCGGTGGCCGGCCGCACCTGGGCGGCGGTCGGTGACGAGCTGATCAACCACTACCGGGCGGCCCGGTCGGCGGAACCGCCCGCGATCGTCGGCCCGGTGATCTGACCCGGTCGCCGCCATCACCGGGTACGGCATTGCCGGAGGGGGTCGGCGGGGTGACCGTCGGGGCCACATAGGGTGGGCCCATGGCGCGACCAGACGGACGACGACCCGACCAACTCCGCCCGGTGCGGCTGACCCGGCGCTGGAGCATGCATCCCGAGGGCTCAGTGCTGGTGGAGTTCGGCGACACCCGGGTGCTGTGCACCGCGAGCGTCACCGAGGGGGTGCCGCGCTGGCGGAAGGGCTCCGGGCTCGGCTGGGTCACCGCCGAGTACGCGATGCTGCCCCGAGCCACCAACACGCGTTCGGACCGGGAGAGCATCAAGGGCCGGGTCGGTGGGCGTACCCACGAGATCTCCCGGCTGATCGGTCGCAGCCTGCGGGCCTGCATCGACCTCAAGGCCCTCGGCGAGAACTCGATCGTGCTCGACTGCGACGTGTTGCAGGCCGACGGCGGCACCCGGACCGCCGCCATCACCGGCGCGTACGTGGCGCTCTACGACGCGGTGGGCTGGTTGGCCGGCCGGGGGTCCCTGGCCGGCAAGCCGGCTCGGGTGATGCACCGGTCCGTCGCGGCGGTCAGCGTCGGGATCATCGCCGGTGAGCCACGGCTCGACCTTTGCTACGAGGAGGACGTGGCGGCCGAGGTGGACATGAACGTGGTCTGCACCGGCACCGGAGACTTCGTCGAGGTGCAGGGCACCGGTGAGGCCGGGGTGTTCGCCCGGGACCGCCTGGACGCCCTGCTCGACCTCGGGGTGGCCGGCTGCGCCGCGCTCGCCGAGGCCCAGCGTGAGGCGCTGGCCGGATGAGCCGGCTGCTGCTGGCGACGGCGAACGCCAAGAAGCTGGTGGAACTCCAGCGCATCCTGGACGGCACCCTCGGGTCCGGCCGGATCGAGCTGGTCGGCCTCGACGAGTTTCCCGACTATCCGGACGTGCCCGAGACCGGCCTCACCTTCGGGGAGAACGCCCTGATCAAGGCCCGGGAGGGCTGCCGGCGGACCGGACTGCCCACCGTGGCCGACGACTCCGGGTTGGCGGTCGACGCCCTCAACGGCATGCCGGGGGTGTTCAGCGCCCGCTGGTCCGGGCGGCACGGCGACGACCAGGGCAACCTGGAACTCGTCCTCGCCCAGGTCGCCGACGTCCCCGACCAGCATCTGGGCGCCGCCTTCGTCTGCGCGGCGGCGCTGGTGCTGCCCGGCGGCCGGGAGCACCTGGTCGACGGGCGGCAACCCGGCCGGCTGGTCCGCGCACCGCGCGGAACCAACGGGTTCGGCTACGACCCCATCTTCGTCGGCGAGGGTCAGGACCGCACCAACGCGGAGCTGACCGCCGAGGAGAAGGACGCGGTGAGCCATCGCGGCAAGGCGCTGCGGGCGCTCGGGAAGGTGCTCGGCAAGGAACTGCCCAACCTTCCCGGCTGACCGCCAGCCGGCCCCGGCTGCGAAACAACGTCCCGGGCTGCCGGCGCCCCGGACGTTACTGCCGGCGCCCGGGCGTTAAGCGGGGGCCCTTGCTATACAAAAAGCGATAACAAGGTGCCCTTCCTTTCAGGCGAGCGGGCCGAGGTCGTGCTCGATGGCGGCCCGCAGGTCGGGCTCGGCGATCACCGCGCGGGCCGCCTCCAGCACCGGGGCGAGGAAGACGTCCGGGCCGGGCTCGCCGGCGTACCCGGTGAGCGCCGCGCACGCGGCCCGGCCGGCGGGCGACGGCCGCAGCGGCGCCCGCAACTGCAATCCGCGTACGGCGGAGAGCAGCTCGACCGCGAGCAGGCTGGTCAGGTTGTCCAGCACCGTGCGCAGCTTCTTGGTGGCCGCCCAACCCATCGAGACGTGGTCCTCCTGCATGCCGCTGGTGGGCAGCGAGTCCACCGAGGCGGGTGCCGCCAGCCGGCGGTTCTCGGCCACGATCCCGGCCGCCGTGTACTGGGCGATCATCAGTCCGGAATTCACCCCCGGGTCCGGGCTGAGGAACGCCGGCAGGTCCCGGTTGCGGGTCACGTCCAGCAGCCGGTCCACCCGGCGTTCGGCGATCGCGCCCACCTCGGCCAGCGCGATGGCCAGATAGTCGGCGGCGAAGCCGAGCGGCGCGCCGTGGAAGTTCCCGGTCGATTCCACCCGGCCGTCCGGCAGCACCACCGGGTTGTCGACCACCGACCGTAGCTCCCGGCCGGCGACCGTCTCGACGAAGTCCAGGGTGTCCCGGGCCGCGCCGGCCACCTGCGGGGCGCACCGCATCGAGTACGCGTCCTGCACCGCGTGCGCCAGATCGTCCCGGTGCGAGTCCATGATGGCCGAGCCCTGGAGCAGCCGGAGAATGTTGGCGGCCGAGGCGGCCTGCCCCGGATGCGGCCGGATGGCGTGCAGCTCGGGCCGGAACGGCCGCTCCGAGCCGAGCATCGCCTCGATGGCCAGCGCGGCCGTGACGTCCGCCATGCCCAGCAGGTGCCGGGCGTCCGCGATGGCCAGCAGCAGCATGCCGAGCATCCCGTCCGTGCCGTTGATCAGCGCCAGCCCCTCCTTGGCGGCCAGCTCGATCGGTCGCAGTCCGGCGGCGGCCAGTGCCGGTCCGGTGTCCTGCCGGGAGCCGTCCGGGCCGAGCACCCAGCCCTCCCCGAGCAGCACCAGGGCACAGTGCGCCAGCGGGGCCAGGTCACCGGACGCGCCCAGCGAGCCGTGCTCCGGCACCCACGGCGTGACATCCGCGTTGAGCAGATCCACCAGGGCCTGCGCGACCAGCGGCCGGACCCCGGAACGACCCATCGCCAGCGACCGCACCCGCAGCAGCATCATGGCCCGGACCACTTCGCGGGGCATCGGCCGGCCGACCCCGGCCGCGTGCGACCGGATCAGCGCGTGCTGCAACTCGGCCCGCCGTTCGGGGGCGATCGAGGTGTTGGCCAGCGCGCCGAAGCCGGTGGAAACCCCGTACACCGGCCGGCCGGCGCGCTCGATGTCGTCCACGATGGCCCGGCTGGTCGTCATGGCGTCCACGGTGGTCGGATCGAGCAGCACCTTCGCGTCGGTACGGGCCACCGCCAGCACATCGGCCGGGCAGATCCCGTCGGGCAGCACGGTAACCGCACCCGGCGACCCGGTCCGGTGGCGTTCGATGGTTCGGTCTTGTCGCTCACTCATAACGGCACTCCGTTGTGCAGGACCTGGCGGATCAGCGGAACACCCGGCCGGTAGGCCAGGTGCAGATGGGACGGTGCGTCGAGGATCATCAGGTCGGCGCGTACCCCCGGGCGCAGCACGCCCACGTCGTCCCGGCGCAGCGCGCGGGCGCCGCCGGCGGTCGCGGCCCAGACGGCCTCCGCCGGGGTCATGCCCAGCTCCCGCACCGCCAGCGCCACGCAGAAGGCCATCGACGAGGTGTACGACGAGCCGGGGTTGCAGTCGGTGGCCAGCGCCACGGTCACGCCCGCGTCGAGCAGCCGCCGGGCGTCCGGGTACGGCGACCGGGTGGAGAACTCGGCACCGGGCAGCAGCGTGGCCACGGTGTCGGAGTCCGCCAGCGCGTCGACGTCGGCGTCGTCGAGGTGGGTGCAGTGGTCGGCGCTGGCCGCGCCCAACTCCACCGCCAGCCGGACCCCGGGACCCGGACCGAGCTGGTTGGCGTGTACCCGGACGCCCAGCCCGGCCGCCTGCCCGCAGGTGAGGATCGCCCGCGCGTGGTCGGCGTCGAAGGCGCCCCGCT
The DNA here is from genome assembly GCF_055793945.1 of Plantactinospora sp. A48. Classification (NCBI taxonomy): domain Bacteria; kingdom Bacillati; phylum Actinomycetota; class Actinomycetes; order Micromonosporales; family Micromonosporaceae; genus Plantactinospora; species Plantactinospora sp. A48. Next base: position 29,691 of record NZ_JBTIXF010000040.1, read on the forward strand.
CGCAGAACACGTCGATCCACCGGGCGTACGGGGTGGCCGCCCGCAGCATCGGGCCGCAGACCAGGCCCACGTAGTCGTCGGGCCGGTCCGCGTACTCCGGCGGCACGACGTGGGCGCCCAGGAACGTCGTCTCGGTCGTCACCTCGGCGGCGATCCGCAGCGACCGCACCTCGTCGGCCACGCTGAGGCCGTACCCGCTCTTGACCTCGATGGTCGTGGTGCCCTGGGCCAGTGCCTCCGCGCGCAGGCGGCGCACGGTGGCCCGCAGCGTGCCGTCGTCGGCGGCACGGGTCGCGGCCACGGTCGTCCGGATGCCGCCACCGGTGTACGGCTGCCCGGACATCCGGGCCGCGAACTCGGCCGAGCGGTCGCCCGCGAAGACCAGGTGGGCGTGGCTGTCCACGTACCCGGGTAGCACCGCGCCGCCCCCGGCGTCGATCCGCCGGTCGGCGGCCGGGGCGTACCGGGCCGGCCCGAGCCAGGCGACCCGGCCCTCCTCGACCAGCACGGCGGCGTTCCGGCGGATCCCCAGCGGGGCGTCACCCGCGCCCCGGGGCGCGTTGGTGACCAGCTCGCCGATGTTGTCGACCAGCAGACTGCTCACGTCCGCTCCTCGCTGCGCTCGGATCCGTCCTGAGGCTCCATCGCCCTGAGCTTGCCGGTTCGCTCGCTCACGACAGGATCCTTCGGATGGCCGTGGTCAGTTCGGTGGGGACATCGATGCCGACGTGCCGGCCGTCCGCCACCACGGTCCGGCCGTCGACCATCACCCGCACGACGTCGGCGGCGCTCGCCGAGAAGAACACCCCCACCGGGGGTACGCCGGCGGTACGCGCCGAGTCCAGCCGGACGGTGACCAGATCGGCCCGCTCACCCGGGGCGATCCGGCCGGCGTCCGACCAGCCCAGCGCGGCGTGCCCGGCGGCGGTCGCGGCGGTCAGCAGCTCGACCGGGGCGAAGTGGCCCCGCCGCTCGGTGCGCAGCCGCTCGTCCAGCTCGACGGCCCGGGCCTCCTCGAACGGGTCCGCCACGGCGTGGCTGTCGCTGCCTAGACTGAGCGGGCTGCCGGCGTCGGCCAACTCCCGGGCCGGTCCGATCCCGTCCGCCAGATCGCGTTCCGTGGTGGGGCACAGACAGACCCCGGTCCCGCTGCCGCCGAGCAGCTTCCGGTCCGCCTCGCCGAGATGGGTGGCGTGTACGGCCGTGGTGGCGGGTCCGAGCACCCCGTGCTCGGCCAGCAGTTCGGTGGGGGTGCGCCCGTGCGCGACCCGGCACGCCTCGTTCTCGGCCCGCTGCTCGGACAGGTGCAGGTGCAGCGACCGACCCTCGTTCCAGTCGGCGAAAGGGCTCATCGCGTCGACCGGTACGGCCCGGACCGAGTGCAGCGCCGCGCCGATCCGGGCGTGCGGCCGGGCCGACAGCCCCCGGTGTCGCCGCGCCCAGCCGTCGAGATCACCGTCGCCGAACCGGCGCTGCGGCCCGGCCAGCGGCTGCCCGTCCACGGTGGCCGTCAGGTACAGCGTGTCCAGCAGGGTGATCCGGATCCCGGCCTCGGCGGCGGCCTCGACGAGCGCCCCGCCCATCGCGTTCGGATCGTCGTACGGCGTGCCGTCCGGCCCGTGGTGCAGATAGTGGAACTCGCCCACGCAGGTGACGCCGGCCAGCGCCAGCTCCGCGTACACCGCGCGGGCCAGCGCCAGGTAGCTGTCCGGGTCAAGCCGGGCGGCGACCGCGTACATCAGCTCCCGCCAGCTCCAGAAGTCGCCGCGACCACCGTGGGTACGGCCCCGCAACGCCCGGTGGAACGCGTGCGAGTGCGCGTTGGCGAAGCCGGGCAGGCTGAGCCCCGGCAGCCGGACCGCGTCCCCGGGCGGCGCGACCACACCCGGCGTGACCGCCGCGAACCGCCCGTCCGCCACCTCGATCAACACATCCGCCACCGGCTCTGAGGTAAGGAAGGGCACCTTGTTACCGCTTTTTGTATGGGAAGGGCCCCCTATCAACGGCTGTGCCAGGCTGGACGGTCGCGTCGGGCTCGACGGGTGGGCCGCCGCGTCGGCCAAGCCGGTCCCGGTCGGTGCGGGTAGCCAGGCGTACTCGGCGTGGTAGCGGGTCACCGGCATGCCAGCTCCACCAGCACCCGGGCCAGCGCCCGTACCCCGGCGGCGCAGTCCTGGTCGCCGGCCGACTCGGCGGGGGAGTGCGACACCCCGGTCGGGTTGCGGACGAACAGCATCGCGGTCGGCACCTGCCCGGCCAGCACCCCGGCGTCGTGCCCGGCGCCGGTGGGCAGCACCGGGGCGTCGAGCAGCCGGGCCAACCGGGCGGCCAGGTCACCGTCGAACGCCACCAGCGGGGTCACCGACTCGGTCACCACCGACACCTCGGTACGGTCCCGTCGCGCCCGCTCGGACGCCTTGGCGCGTACCGCCTCGACCAGTTCGTCAAGCGTCGCCGGCTCGGCCGCGCGGGCGTCCAGCCAGCCGGTCACCTGGCTGGGGATCGCGTTCGTGGCGTTGGGCTGCACGCTGACCCGCCCGATCGTGGCGTGCGCCCCGCGCAGCCGGGCCTCCTTGTTCGCCGCCAGCACCATGAACGCGTACGTGAGCATCGGGTCGCGCCGGTCGGCCATCCGGGTCGTACCGGCGTGGTTTCCCTCGCCGTGGAACTCGAACCGCCACCGGCCGTGCGGCCAGATCGCGCTGGCCACCCCCACCGCAGCGTCGGCGTCGGCCAGCGCGCGACCCTGCTCGATGTGCAGTTCCACGTACGCGCCGAGCCGGCCCAGCAGGTCCGGCCGGGCGCCAACGGGCGCCGCCCCGAGCGCCTCGGCGAAGCCGACGCCGTCGGCGTCGGTCAACCGCGCGGCCCGGTCCGGGTCGATCGCGCCGGTCAGCAGCCGCGACCCCAGACACGGTACGCCGAACCGGGCGCCCTCCTCCTCGACGAACGCGGCCACCCCCACCGGTCGCGACGGGCTCACTCCGGCGGCGCGCAGCTCGTCGATGGCCAGGAACGCGCTCACGATGCCCAACGGACCGTCGTACGCCCCGCCGTGCGGCACCGAGTCGAAGTGGCTGCCGGTCAGCACCGCGTCGCCGGTCGACGGCTCACCCCACCAGGCGAACACGTTGCCGTTGCCGTCCTCGGACAGCGTCATCCCGCGTGCGCCGGCCTGATCGCGGAACCAGTCCCGCAACCGCAGCTCCGGCGCGGTGAACGCGTACCGCAGGTATCCGCCACGCTCGTCGCGGCCGATCGGCGCCAGCTCGTCCCACAGCTCCCGGAACCGGTTAACAGGGGGCCCTTCCTCTACCGAATGCGATAACAAGGTGCCCTTCCTTACCGTTCGGCCATCGGGATGCGGACGCCGGTGCGCTGCGCGACCTCGCGGGCGGCGTCGTAACCGGCGTCCACGTGCCGGATGACGCCCATCGCCGGATCGTTGGTGAGTACCCGCTCGATCTTCTGACCCGCCAGGGCGCTGCCGTCCGCCACGCACACCTGCCCGGCGTGGATCGACCGCCCGATGCCCACCCCGCCGCCGTGGTGGATCGACACCCAGGACGCCCCGCTGGCCGTGTTGACGAGCGCGTTGAGCAGCGGCCAGTCGGCGATCGCGTCCGAGCCGTCGGCCATCGCCTCGGTCTCCCGGTACGGGCTGGCCACGCTGCCGCAGTCCAGATGGTCCCGGCCGATCACCACCGGCGCCGACAGCTCACCCGAGGCGACCATCTCGTTGAACCGCACCCCGGCCCGGTCCCGCTCGCCGTAACCCAGCCAGCAGATCCGGGCGGGCAGTCCCTGGAAGGCCACCCGTTCCCCGGCCAGCCGGATCCACCGGGCCAGGGACTCGTTCTCCGGGAACAGTTCCAGGATGGCCCGGTCGGTGGCGGCGATGTCGGCCGGGTCGCCGGACAGCGCCGCCCACCGGAACGGGCCTTTGCCCTCGCAGAACAGCGGCCGGATGTACGCGGGCACGAAGCCCGGGAAGTCGAACGCCCGCTCGTACCCGCCGAGCTTCGCCTCGCCCCGGATCGAGTTGCCGTAGTCGAACACCTCGGCCCCGGCGTCCAGGAAACCCACCATGGCCGCCACGTGCTGCGCCATCGAGGCCCGGGCCCGGTCGGTGAACTCGGCCGGCCTGGTCCGGGCGTACTCGGCGGCGTCGGCCAGGTCCACCCCCTCGGGAACGTACGACAGCGGGTCGTGCGCGCTGGTCTGGTCGGTCACCACGTCCACCTCGACGCCCCGGCGCAGCAGTTCCGGGAAGACCGTGGCGGCGTTGCCGACCACCCCGACGCTCAACGCCCGCCGGTCCCGCTTCGCGGCGAGCACCCGGTCCAGGGCCTCGTCCAGCGAGTCGGCCACCTCGTCCAGGTAGCGGTCGCGGACCCGGCGGTCCAGCCGGGCCCGGTCCACGTCCACGATCAGGCAGGCGCCGCCGTTCATCGTCACCGCGAGCGGCTGCGCGCCGCCCATCCCGCCGCAACCGGCGGTCAGCGTCAGCGTCCCGGCCAGGTCGGGCTGCCCGTCGCCGGCGAGCTTGGCCGCCACCGCGGCGAACGTCTCGTACGTGCCCTGGAGGATGCCCTGCGTGCCGATGTAGATCCACGACCCGGCGGTCATCTGCCCGTACATGGTCAGGCCGAGTTGCTCCAGCCGGCGGAACTCCGGCCAGGTGGCCCAGTCGCCGACCAGGTTGGAGTTGGCCAGCAGCACCCTCGGCGCCCACTCGTGGGTCCGCAGCACCCCGACCGGGCGGCCGGACTGCACCAGCATCGTCTCGTCGTCGCGCAGCGTGGTCAGGGTCCGCACCAGCGCGTGGTACGACGGCCAGTCCCGGGCGGCCCGGCCGGTGCCGCCGTACACCACCAGGTCGTCGGGACGCTCGGCCACCTCCGGGTCGAGGTTGTTCATCAGCATCCGCAGCGCGGCCTCCTGCGGCCAGCCGGCGGCGGTGCGGGCGCCGCCACGTGGGGCGCGGACGCCACCGGCCGGGGCGCGGGTCTGGGTGGACATCGGCTCTCCTCCTCGGGTACGGGCTGGTCCAGCGGGTGTCGTGCGGTCGGTGCCGGTCGGCCGGTCGGGGCCCCTCAGCCCCTCCCCGGTCCCGGGTTGGTCCGGGTCCTGGCGCCCGGTGGGATGCTGGGATCGGGTCGCGCTCCCGGGTCCGATCGTGCTCCCTGGTCCGGTGGGATTCCCGGGTCCGGTCCGGCTCCCCGGTGCGGTCGGGCTCAAACGAACAGTTGGCGGCGGGCGGCCGACGCCTCGAACGCCTCCAGCCGGGCCTGCGTCTCGGCGGGAGCCGCGTCGCAGATCGCCTGGAGCAGCACCATGGCCAGGGTCATCGGGGCGGCATGCAGGTCGAAGACGAGGTCGGTGCCGACCGCCGCCGGCAGCACCACCTCGGCGTACTCGCCGACCGGGCTGACCGGTGAGTCGGTGACCGCGACCACCGTGAGGCCCGCCGAGCGGGCCGCCCGCAGCGCGTCCAGGGTCTCCCGCGGGTACCGGGGCAGCACGAAGGCCAGCACCGCCCCGGCGCCGGCCGCGACCGCCTGTTCCAGCCGGTCGGCCAGCAGGCTGCCGCCGGAGTCCAGCACCCGCACGTCCGGATGCACCTTCGCGGCAAAATACGCGAAGTACGCCGCCAGCGGCGCCGCGGCGCGCAGTCCGAGCACCGGCAGCGGACGGCTGGCCGCCAGCACCCGGCCGGTCGCCGCGATCCGCTCCCGGTCGCCGAGCTGCTCAGCCAGCCGGCCGAGGTTGCCGGCCTCGGCGCGTACCGCCCGCTGCACCTCGTTCTCCCCGCCGGCATCATCGGCCCCGGCGGCGATCACCTCCCGCAGCCGGCGGCGCAGCGCGGGGTACCCGTCGTGGCCGAGCGCGACGGCGAACCGGGTCACCGAGGGCTGACTGACCCCGGCCAGCGCGGCGACCTCGGCGGCCGAGAAGGACGCCGCAGCCGGTGCGTGCTGCACCAGGCAGTGCGCGATGCGCCGCTGGGTTGGCGTCAGCCGGATGCCACCGACCAGGTCGAGTACCCGTTCGGTGGGTCCGGGTGCGCCCACGCTATTCATGCCAAGACTCTATGCATGAAAACTTTCACAACGCAACGGACCCGGACGGTTGGTGTCAGCTGTTGCGCAGGAACGGCAGCGGACGCGGCACGTATCCCTCGAAGTAACGGACCGGGTCGGCATGCAGCAGAGACCCGACGACGGTGCCGAAGACGTCTCGGAAGTCGACCGTGGCCTTGAGGTCGCCCTGATCCAGGTTGGTGAGACTCGGCTGTTCGCCGTAGAGGCCGCCCGCGATCCGTCCGCCCAGCACCAGCATCGGCCCGGCCGTACCGTGGTCGGTGCCGTCCGATGCGTTGGCGCGCACCCGGCGGCCGAACTCGCTGTACACCACCAGCGTGACGCGGCGCCCCGCCTCCGAGCGCGCCATCCTGGCCGTGAACGACGACAGAGCCTCGTCGAGTTGGCGTAGCAGTAGTTCCTGCGTGGCGACCTCGTCGGCATGGGTGTCGAACCCACCCAGGCTCACCGAGTACAGCCGGGTCGGAACCCCGGCCTCAACGCAACGGGCGACCAGGGCGAGTTGAGTGAAAAGAGCGTTCTCACCGCCCGTCCCGGTCGCCGGCACGGAAGGCTCAGCGGTGCTTCCGGAGTTGTCCGTCAGTTGGTGGGTGTCGTGGATCACTCGGCGCATCTCGAGCAGGTCGGCGTACGCGGACGCCGCCCTGGCCTGCATCTCCGGCTCGCCAGGCTCAACTTTCCCGAGCGCGGCAACCAGGCCCTCATCGATCCAGGGAGGCAGGTCCAAGCCGTGATAGCTGACGCAGGAGCCGATGCGTCGCCGACCCACCAGCAACGGCGGTAACACCGGCTCGAAGCTGACCGCTGTTCCGACGGGAGCCTGGGTGTCATCCAGCCAACGGCCGACCCAACCCGTGGTCGCCGGCGTGCCGGGGGACCCGGTCTGCCAGATGTCCATCGATCGGAAATGGCTCCGATCGGGTTGGGGATAGCCAACCCCGAGGACCACTGCCAAACGCTGATCGTCCCATGAACGCTTCAATCCCGTCATCACCGGGTTCAACCCCAACGCGTCATTGAGCGGTAGAACCTTGTCGGCGGGGTACGCGAGTTCGGGGCGGCCAGCCTGGTAGGCGGGATCTGAGTACGGGATGATGGTGCTGAGACCGTCGTTGCCGCCGTACAGCGTGACCAGCACCAGGATTTCATCTGGCTGCTCGGCCCGGTCGGCCGTACGCAGCAGCGTCCGAAGCCCGAGCGTGCCACCACCTGCCGCCAGCGCGGCCGCACCGGTAACCCCGGAAGCGAGCAGGAATCGACGTCGAGTGAAGGTGTCCATGTCACGTCACCGCGTATTCCGGGCTGACGAGACCAAGCGTCAACAGCATCCGGGGGTTGTTGCGCACTTCCCTCAGCACGGCATAAGTGCGATTGGTCCACCGGTCCACGCAGAGCATGACCGCGACGTCCTCCGGGGTCAGGCGACCCGGTTCCAGTTGGCTGACCAGTTTGCCGGCGAGGCTTAGTTTCAACCGGGCCGAGGACGACACCAGCCAGGTGGCGCCAGCCGGCCAGCCACCCACGCTCGGCGGCGCGAACGGTCGTTGTCCCAGCCCGCCCAGCCCGTCCAGGAGTTGAACCAGCGTGTCGCGGGGAATGCTGGCGGGGCGTACGTTCAACTGGCGCATTGCTCCGACCAGCCATTCAACTGGTTGTTTCACCAACGTACCGATGGTGGCCCGGAAGGCGTCGTCGGTGAGGAGTGCCCGGAGCATGGACATCGGCGCTGGAAACGCCGCGACCATCCGGTTCCGGGTTGCCGTCGGGATCGGCTCAGTCGACGAAGCGTAGCGAAACCACAGCCGAGTGGCGATGAACTCGGCGCAGACGGGCTGTTGTAGCAGCAGGTCAATCAGGCTGTGGGCAGTGAAGTTGCCCTGGACACCGAGAATGGTCTTCGGGCCGGTGTCGCGCGCATTCTGGTCCAGGACCGCGCGCTCCCTCCGTAGGTCGACCCGCCAACCGGTCAGAGCGCGACCAGCGGCCTTGACGTCGGCCTCGGTGTAGTGACCGATGCCGAGCATGAACAGCTCGAACAGTTCTCGGGCGAGGTTCTCGTTGGGGGCCTGTCGCGTGTTCGACTGCCCGTCGAGCCAGTAGACAAGCGCGGGGTCCACCACCATGTGGCGGGCCATGTCGGCAAAGTCCTGGGCCGAGCGCAGGGTCCGATGCTGCGCGAGCATCAGCTGAGGGCTCTTGACCTTGCGGATCGACGTGGCCCAGTGGCCGTGCCAAAAGAAGATCAGCTTCTCGACCGCCTGGTGGTTGGCTACGGTCATCCGGTCGAGCCACCACTGAGTCAACTGCTCGGCCTGGTCCTGCCTGGTCCTGTCGGCTGCCGCCCGCCGCTGGAGGTCGAGATTCGACGTGCTGGCGTACGGATCGGGTCCAAGACGCGGGAGGGAGGCCGTCGTGGCACCGATGTCGGGCCCCGGTGGTGCCGTCATCGTCAGTACCGCGTTGGCGTAGCCGGCCGCCGTCGCAGCGGCCAACTCCGCCGATGTCGGGCCGAAGGCGAGGCGGCGCAGCAGCAACCCGATGTCCTCGGACATGGGTCCACCATAGGCGATGCGGATTTGTAGGTGCGGGACCCGAGGTCATCCCTGCCGACCCTTGCCACGAAGGCGTCACCGGTTGCGATGTGGACTTACGGATTGTCGACGGTCCGGTTCTTAGCTGTCGCTCACCGTCAGGCAAGTGGGCCCCCGTCTGGCCAGCGATGATCGGCCGGATCTCCCCGACTGGCGCTCGATCGAGGAGTCAGGGGCATCCCGGCGCGAGTCGCCAGCGCTGCGGCGCTCAGCGGCACCATCGGCACCAGGGCCTTCAGCCGGAACGGCATCGATGGCATCGCCGAGATATGCTGCCGACCTGCCGGCACGGCTTCCGGGCGGGGAAAGCCGGTGGCCGCAGGTGTGCCGGTCGTAACGGGGATGGATGATTCGTGATGTCGGAGCAGGCTACGACACCAGCCGCGCTACCGGCCCCACAGCAGGCACCGGTGCCGCACGCGCCGACTCCATCGACGCGGCTGGTCGGTCGCTCCGTAGCCCTGGTGCATGAGTGGTTCGGCGCGACAGGCGGATCGGAGCAGGTCTTCCGGCGTATCGCCGATCTCGTCCCGCACGGTGAGCGGTTTGTCCTGTGGAAGGACCCCGACGTCACCGAGCCCCGGCTGCGTGAGTCATGGCTGGCCCGGACTCCGCTGCGGCACAGTAAGGCACTGGCGTTGCCGGTGATGCCACTGGTCTGGCGCACGCTCAGCCGGGAGCGCTTCGAGGTGGTCATCTCGTCCAGTCACGCGTTCGCGCATACCGTCCAACTCGGCCCACCAGAGGCCACCACACACCTCAGCTATGTACACACGCCAGCCCGGTACGTATGGAGTCCAGACTTCGACGGTCGGGGATCGAGGCCACTGCTGCGGCTTCCGCGGCGGATTCTGCAGACTGTCGACGTGCGGCTCAGCGAGCATGTGCGGGGATATGCCGCAAACTCCAGGGAGGTGCAGGCCCGGATCCGGCGGTACTGGGGTCGGGACGCCACCGTCATCAACCCGCCGGTGGAGGTGGACTGGTTCGCCGCGGCGTCAGCTGCGGACCGGACACAGTCTCGTGACTATCTGCTTGGGGTGGGACGCTGGATTCCGTACAAGAACTTCGATCTGATCATAGGCATCGCCGAGGCCGCTGGGCTGCCCCTCGTGCTGGCCGGCTCCGGGCCGGAGGAGCAGCGGCTACGCCGACTCGCTGAGCGGGTCCGTATTCCGGTCACCTTTGAGGTTCGGCCGGAACCCGAGCGGTTACGGCGGCTCTACTGGGGTGCTCGGGCGCTGCTCTTTCCCGTCCATGAGGACTTCGGCATCATTCCTGTCGAGGCCCAAGCCTGCGGTACACCGGTCGTCGGTCTGCGCCGCGGCGGGCTCCTGGAGACGGTAGCCGATGCTGAGACGGGCTTCCTGGTGGATTCAATGGATCCGCTGGCCTACGTATCTCCACTCGGCAGACTCAACGAACTATCGAACGCGCGGATCGCCTCGCACGCCACGGGCTTCTCCGCCGAGCGTTTCGAGGCCGAGATGGCCAGGTGGATCGATGATGAATGTCGCTGACCTGGACGGCACCCCCGGAGCACCGCTCAGGGTGCTGCATGTCACCCACACCGGACACCCCGGCGGCGCCGAGCTGGCTCTGGCTCGGCTGTTGACAGCCGCCCCGGCCTGGTCCGCGGGGTTGTGCTGCCCAGCTGGTGGAAATGCCTTCGATGGACTTTCGGCGTACGGGGTCACGGTCGAGCAGCGGTTACCTCCGTTACCGGTCGGTGGCACCCGTAGCCGAAGCCCGCGGCTCGCCGCTCGTTACCTGGCGGCACTGCGGGCGGGCGCGAAGGTCCTCCGGCGCAGTCCGTTGTTCGATCAGGCTCAGCTGATCCACGCGAACACCGCGCCGGCCGCGATCATCTCCGCCCTGGCTGGCCGAGGAAAACGCCCGCCCCTGGTGATTCATCTCAGGGATCTGGCCACTCCCGAGCGGCTGGGCGGGTTCGGCTACGCCGCACTGACCCGGCTGGCACTACCACAAGCTGACGGCGTGATCGCCAACTCGCAGGCCACCCTCGACGCTGTCGCCCATCGTCTGCCCACCGCCTTACCTCGTACCGTGTTGCAGAGCCCTATCGGACTATCCGACCGGGTCACCGAGCCCGTAATCCGGCCGAGGGTACGGGCAATCGGCATGGTCGGCCGTCTGCAAGCGTGGAAGGGGCAGGACGTCTTCCTACGCGCCTTCGCGGATGGGTTCCGGGGCACTGACGTCCATGCCCATCTCGCGGGTGCGCCGCTGTTCGAGGAGGAGTCATACGCGCGACAACTGCGGACGCTCGCCGTCGAGCTGGGCGTCGCCGAGCAGGTCACCTTTTTCGGGCACGTTGAGGACATAGCCGGCTTCATCGATTCTGTCGATATCCTGGTGCATGCGTCGGTTCAGGCGGAACCACTCGGACAGACCGTGCTGCAGGGCCTTGCCCGGGCAACGCCGCTGATCGCGACCGAGGGCGGTGGACCAAGCGAGTGGATCCAGGATGGGGCCAACGGTCTACTGGTCCCGCCCGGCCGTCCGGATGCGCTCGCGGCCGCGATGCGCCGTCTGGCTGACTCCAATGAGCTGCGATCGACGCTGACGATCGGCGCTGCACACACCATGGGTATCCTCTCGGACGCCGGCTGCGCGGCCGAGCATGCCGCCTTCTTCGAACGGGTGGTGCGCGATTGCTCGACCCGGCGGAGAGGCTGATTTCGGTGGGCACTCCTGGTCGCTCGCTGCGGGTCGCATACGTACTACTGAGCGAGCCGAAATACAGCGAAACATTCATCACTTCGGAAATCGCCGCGGTCCGAGCGGCCGGGGCGACCGTCGAGGTCTTCGTGGCTCGCCGCGGCAGTCGAGGTGCGGAGCTGCGGCAGTTGGCCACCACGCTGCTGCGCCATCCGCATCAGGTGCTGACCGGGGTGCGTACGCTCGGCCTGTCGTACCTGCCTCGGGCGGTGCTGGCCGGCGCGCACGCGGCGAGGTTGTCCGGCCCGGTGGCGGCCTTCAGGCCCGACGTCCTGCATGCCCACTTCGTCAACCTGCCAACCGCGATCACCGTGCTGATCGGTCGACGAATCGGCGCACCGGTGACCGGTATGGCGCACGCTGCGGACTTCTTACTTGACGGTAACGGTCGAGCACTTGATCGACGGCTCCGGTTGCTCAGCCACCTCTTCGTAATCTCTGACGCGGCCGTGGCACAGCTGACCGCGCGGGGCGTGTCGATGTCGGAGATACCTCACGGGGTGGTCCGGGCCGCGTTCAACGGTGAGGTCATGGAACGACCGAGCCATCCGACCGGTGACACCATCCGGCTGGTCACGGTCGCTCGGCTGATCGGAAAGAAGGGCCTCGACACGGGGCTGGAGGCCGTTTCCCGGCTGGACCGTGCCGGCATTCGGGTCAGCTACGACGTCTATGGCGACGGTCCGCTGCGGGCTGCTCTGATGGAGCAGGTCCGCGGGTTGGCCCTCACGGAGGTCGTCACGCTCCATGGTGCGGTCAGTCACGGGGTCGCCATGGCGGCGCTCGCCACCGCTGACGCCGCAGTCCTGCCTTGTCGTCCAGACGAGGACGGCGACCTTGATGGCATTCCCGTGTTCCTGATGGAAGCCGCCGCCCGGGAGGTACCGGTGGTAACCACGGCGGTGTCCGGCATCCCGGAGCTGATCGGATCCGATGGCGGCTGGCCGGTGAGACCGGATGATCCGGCTGCGCTGACCGACGCGCTGCGGCAGCTGATCGAGCATCCCGAGGAAGGGCGCCGACGGGCGCGGGTTCTGGCTCGCCGGCTGGGCGAGGAATTCTCTCCAGCCTTGCAGGCCCAACGGCTAGTCAACGTATGGGAACAACTCGCCAGAACCGGCGGGCGGCCGGCGCGCCTTGAGACACCTATCGCTCCCGCAACGGCGGAAGAGACGGGCGCCGCATGGACCTGACCGTCGTTGTCACGTTCTTCCCGCTACCGCAGGATCGGGGAGACCCGATTCGCGTCCTGATGATGCTCCGCGAGCTAGCGCGAGTGCGGCCGTATGAGCTGCTCGTGGTCCGTCGCCCGGAGACCACCGACCCGGATGTGGCGCGGCTACGTGCACTGCTTCCCGGGGTCACGGTACGAGACTTCGCCGCCGCGCCGTACCGGTTGAACCGGCTCGGTCCGATCGGGCGGTACCAGGAGTCCATGTTCCATGGTTTACCGCCATGGGTACGGACCCGGTACAGCCGCGACCTGCATGAGGCACTGCGCCGACGGACCGGCGTCGGACTGGCGATTGGAGAGGCGGCCGGAGCTTACGTGCGGGACACCTCGTTGCGTTGGCACTGGGACAAGGCCAACGTGCTGGCGGCGAGTAGTCAACAGGACATCGACGAGGCGAGCGGAGCGGCGCGGCGACTCCGGGCCCGGTATCTCGCACGAATCTCCGCCGCGTTCGAGCGCGAGGTGCTCGCCTGCTGCCAGACCGTATCGGTGACCAGCGCCGAGGAAGCAGACCGCCTGGCCCGCGCTTACGGTCGAACCGCAGACTTCACACTGCCGAGCTGTGTCCCACTGCCAGTTGGGCATGTACCTCGGCCAGTGGATCGGCACCTCGTGTGGCTGGGCAGTTTTTCCTACCGGTCGAATCTGCTTGGCCTGCACCGGTTCCTGGCCGAGGGGTGGCCTCGGCTCCGGGACGCCGGTTACCGCCTCGAACTTGTCGGATCCGGTCTGACCCGATCCGTCCGTGATGGCCTGACTCGATACGGCGGGCTGGAGGTGACCGGCTGGGCACCGGACTTGAGTCCCGTGCTCGCCCGAGCCCGGGCGGCGGTCGTGCCGCTGTGGAGTGGTGCGGGAGTCAAGCTGAAGACCTTGAGCCTGCTGGCCCACTCGGTGCCGGTGTTCAGTACTCCGACCGGGCTGGAGGGCGTCCCCCCGACGGATGCGACCAGACGGGCCGACACCTCGGAAGGACTGGCCGCCGCGATTCTTGCGGCTGGTCCAGCGGACCTTGATCGGATGGCTGGCGAAGCGGTACGTCTGGTGCAGGACCGCTTCTCGGAGGCGCGCTTCGGGGAGCGGCTGATCGCCTCGCTCGGTCGGACCGGGCAGCTCGGTGCCGTGGTACCGCGAGAGGATCCGTGATGTCCGCCCGGAAGCTGGCGTCTGCTTCGGTTGCGAATCTACTGATCCCGATCAGCGGACTGCTGGTCAGCCCTTTTCTCTCCCGTGAGTTGGGCCCCGACGGGCGGGGCCTGTACGCCGCGCTCACGCTGCCGATCGTGGTCTGTGGCTGGATCGGTACCTACGGTTTGCAGGACGCGCTCAGTTATCACGTTCGGGAAGGGCTGCTGTGGAGCCGGGGCGCTGCGAAGGTCAGCCTGGTGGCGATCGTGCCGCTCGGCGTGGTCGCCATCGGTTTCATGGCGGCGTTGGGCCTCATCATCTTCCCTGACGGACACCGGTACGAGCAGTTCATGACGTTGGCGCTGCTCGCGCCCCTGCACGTGTTGGCGAACCTGATAATCGGCGCGTTGACCGGCGGCGCGGACATTCGCGGGGTGAACCTGGTCAAGGTGGTGCCGGCGCTTGTCCGTACCGTTCTGGTGATCTTCGGCTGTCTGGTGTTCGATCTGAGTGCGTACCAGGCCGGCCTGATCTTCGTCGCGTCGGTGGTGACAGGACTGGCCTTTGGGCTGGCCCGGCTCCGGTTGGTGCCGGTGCGGCCAGGGGCTGCCGAGACACCAGCGGTTACTGACAGAGCGACCCAGCCGTCGCGGCAGGTGCCGGTCGGCTCGTTGATCCGGTACGCCCTGACCTGCCTGCCTGGGGTGCTCGCAGCGATCTCCAGCGCCCGGCTCGACCAAATTATCGGGCTACCACTGATCGGGTCACGGGAGCTCGGGTACTACGCGGTCGCGGTGAGTGTTGCCGAGATTCCGATGGTGCTCGCCACGGCGGCCAGAACGGTGCTGATGGGACGCCCAACGAGCGAAGACGCCCGGTCCGCGACCGGGGTTGCCCGGCTGGCTGTGCTGTCATCGGCAGCCGCCTGCGGGTTGCTGGCGGCCTGTGCCGGTTTCGCAGTACCGCTGGTCTTCGGCCCCGACTTCGGGCCGGCCGTTGCGCCGACCGTGGTCCTTTGCCTCGGCACTGTCTGCTACGCCTGCACAACCGTCTACAGCGCGGCGCTGCTGGCGGGCAACCGTCCCGGATGGTCCTCGGCGGCGCTGGTGGCGGGTTCCGCACTCGGCGTTGTAGCGCTCGTGATCATGGCACCCTGGGGTGCCATGGGCGCCGCCCTTGCGAGTCTCGCCGGTTACACCGCCGCGATGCTCATCGCGGGTATCGCAGTCCACCGGGCGCCGACGCTCGGCTCGGTGCGGATGCTTACGGTGCCCTACGCGGAAGACATCCGCGTCGTACATCAGAAGGTGACGCAGATGACGCAACGGGTACTCCGGTCGTTCACCGCGCTGGTGGCCGGGGCCGACAGGTTGGCCGCGACGGGCGGCACCAGCGGCACAGGGCCGGGTCGACGGCTCAACCGGGTGGCAACCGGCTATCGCGGGTTGGACGTCGGCACCCTCGGGGTGGCTGCGCTGATCCTGCTGGCCTGGATACGAGTGCTGGCACCTCAGGCTATGCAACTGTTCGCCAGCGGGCGTCCCGCTTTCAACTCCAGAGAGAGCCTCGTTCCACCGCTCGGCGAGGCGGTTGGTAATGGGCTGACTCTCTTGTTCCTGGTGGTGGCGGCTGGCCTGAGCGGCCACGGGCTTTGGCGTGGACGCCGAACGGACGGACGCCGGCTGGGTGTCGGCCTCGCCGCCCTGGTGGCCGTAGATGTCGCTGGTCTGGTACACGGGCAGATGCCCGGTCCGGTCGCGGTGGCCCTGCCGCTGGCGGCGTTGGCAATCTGGACGCAGCGGCCCGGGGAGGAAGCCTTCGGCCTTCTCGGCGTCCTCGGCGGGCTGACCGCCCTCGGCTCGATGCTCTTCGCCGCGATACGTCCCGATCTGGCACTGCTCTCCGGGGCGGCATCGGGGGAGAAGTCCGTTCTACTCGGTGGCCTACTCGCCGGGCCGTACCTGCACTCGAACGTGCTCGGTCTGATGCTCGCGCTCAGCGCCCCATTCGTGTTCCTGCTGCGATCCGCCGCGGTTCGTCGGACATGTCTGGTCATGATCCTCGCCGCGCTGCTGTGGACCGGGTCGCGGACCAGTCAGCTGGCCGTTGGTGCGGTACTGCTGTGTTACCTGCTGCTGCGGCTGCTCCGGGGTCGGACCCGACCGGTATCGGTGGTGCTCGCGGCCGGAGCCCTGCTCGTGGTGGTGGTTCCGTTCCTCACCACCGACCCCGAGGGCTTCAGCAAGCGGGGCCAGATCTGGACGGCACTGCTTGACCGCTGGTACGAGAGCCCGCTCGTTGGCTGGGGGCCAAAGGTCTTCCAGGAGGATCCAGAGCTGGCTGTCGACCTCGGTGGTCAGTTCAATCACGGGCACAATGTGATGGTTCAGCTGCTCGTCGTCGGTGGTCTGCTGGCCCTCGTCCCGTTCGTGGCGCTGTGCTGGCTGGCGTGGCGTCGGTCGGTCGACCTTGCCGCACACGGCCGACCGACGGCACTGCTCTTCCTCGTCGGGCTTGTGTACGTCTCGTGGCTGGAGGCGTCACATGTGTCGACCACGCTGTCCGGCTACCTTGTCTGGCTGCCGTTACTGATGATCGCGCTGGCCGAGCCGCTCTCGCCCGCCACATCGCCCGCCCGACGGGAAGCAACCGCCGCCACCGGACACGGAGAACCGGTGGCGGCATCACCCGGACCGGGTGCGTCGTTGCCGCCGGGTGGGCCGCAGTTGCCCGAGCCCGGCGGTACGACCGTGGCAACCAGTCGGGATGGAAGCCGTTAGAAGATCAGCGTGTCGCGTAGGTAGTTCACGATCCGACGCAACTGGTTCGCACCGTCCACCGGTGCCGTCATCCGGAACACGAGTTGGTGGTCGAGCCTTCCCTCTGCACCGCCGCGCCAGTAGGCGACCACCACCAGGCCGTACCGGCGCTCACCATCGATGTCGAGGGAGCTGTTCTCGGCGTAGCAGGAGTAACGGCCGCTCTGGATCCATTGCAGGCTCCACGCCTCTTCCGACTTGCGCATGGCGGCCTGCTGTTCCTTCGGGCAGCCGTTCGGGCAGTCCCGGACGATGATCTCGCCGCCGACCTGAGACTCTCCGACCATACCGAGGCCGCAGTAATAACGTGCGGAGGTCTGGGTAAGGCCGCTGGCCGTACACTGCCAGTTCTGCGGCACCTTGATCGGGAAGTCAAGCCCTTTGAGGTCGGTCAGGGTCCGTACGCTGTCCTTCTCTTGAAAACGCGACCACCTGGCCGGCCACGCCCCCGGCCTGGGAGGCTCAACTCCCGGCCTGGACGGCGGGGCTGCGCTCGCCTCTGGCGAGGGCAGGCTGCCCGGGGTCGAACTGGCGCTGCTGGACGCCGTCGTCGGAGACTCGTGACTGGACTCGAACACTTTCACCACGACCAGAACTGCGCCGGCCAGTACCACCAGGACCAGCGCGCCAAGTGCGATCCATCGGCCGTTACTGCGTGACTGCGGTGGTGAGGGCATGATTCTTGGCGCGTTCGGGTTCGGCACATCCATGCCGAATCCTTCCGGCCGAGTGGCGCGGGTAGTTGCCGGTGGCTGCTCGCTATAGGACGCCGTAACAGCGTAGGGCGGACCAGATACCGATGGTGGACCGGATACCGATGGTGGACCGGATATCGACGGCGGACCCGACACTGACGGCTGGGCCGAAACCGGTGTCCCGGAGACGGGAAGCGGAGCACCGCTGGTGGGCGAGGCGGCATCGGGCGAGGCCTGTGGGAGAGCGACAACCGGTGGAGTTGCGATGCTGGGCGGCACGGCGGGGGCTGTCTCCGGCACAGCCGCCGTCTCGGACAGGGGGATAGCAGACAGACTCACGCCGAGTAACTGGAAGATGCGTGCCGCCCGGGCACCGTTGATGGCGCTGTAGGCCACCCATGGGCTCGAAGCGGACAGGTCGGAGGTCTCTTCGGCGGCACCGGGCTGCTCGTGCCGGACGGCCGCAGCAGCGGTGGTGAACGCCTCCCGCCAGCGTGGGTCGGCCGCCGGGGCGGCGTCCAGTTGGGCGACCATGACAGGCATGCCGCGATCGTCCACTCCCGACCACAGGGTGCCGAGTGGTGAGGACGCCAGCGTCCTGACAAACTGATACGGGTTTTGCTGTTGCATCTGTGCGCCTTCTCCGCTCTCCCTGCTGGTGAATCCTAGCGCTGGCCTGGCATTCACTGGGTGGGCGCGGGCAGCAGACGACACTTCCGACGATCTTGACGGGGTCGTACCGCGCTGTTTGGTCGCAATCGCCGCTTATGGTCAGCGACCGGTGCCCCGAGACACCTCTACGACCGTGCGCAACAGCACCTTGATGTCGAGCCAGAGTGACCAGTTCTCGATGTAGTAGTTGTCGAACCGAGCCCGATCGGAAATCGAGGTGTCGCCCCGCAGGCCGCTGACCTGTGCGAGCCCGGTCAGCCCGACGGGCACTCGGTGGCGCATCGCGTAGTTCGGGTACTCGGCCGAGAACTTCTCCACGAAGTGTGGCCGCTCCGGTCGCGGGCCGACGACACTCATCTCGCCACGGAGCACGTTCCAAAGTTGCGGTAGTTCGTCCAGGGACGTGCGGCGCAGGAACCGTCCGATCGGTCCGACCCGCCGGTCGTAGGCTATCGACCAGTTCGTCCGGGACTCGTGCTCGTCAACCGGGCGCATCGAGCGGAACTTGACCAGCTTGAACGGTCGGCCGTACCGGCCGACCCGTTCCTGCCGGAAGAACACCCCACGACCTCCGTCGAGGAATGTCGCGGTCGCGCACAACAGGAGCACCGGGCTCAGAACGAGCAGTGCCACCGAGGCGAACAGCACGTCGAAGACGCGCTTGACCGCCCAGCGGGGACCGGAGAGCGTGGTGTCACCGATCTTGACGATCGGGATGGCCCCCACGTGGTCCGGGTATCCGCCCTGGGACCGGGATCCCCACAGCCGCGGTACCGCCCACAGGTCACAACGCGAGCCCACCTGCCGGAGCACGATCTCCATCAGCGTCGGTTCCGGACAATTCGGGTCGGCGATGACCAGAACCTCGCACTCCACCATGGTTACGAGCTTTTCGAGGTCGTCGAGGGTGCCGATCATCGGCGGTCCGCCGGCGCCCTGCCGCGACGAGTCGTCGACCAGACCGACGAATCGCAGGCCGTACTGGGGATAGCGGCGAAGCAACCGGGCGAGTTCGACGCCGAAGGGTCCGCCACCCACGATGATGGTGTTGTGCTCCACCCAGCGGCGTTTGCGGGCGACCAGGGTGAGCGTTCGACTGACCACCCGGCCGATGATCACCAGCCCGGCGGAGAGCGCGACGTCGTTCATGAACCCGCTGACGTACTGGACCGAGTCGTGTCGCTCGGCCGCGATGATGGCCACCGCCGCCCCGGACGCCAGCAACCGTCCGCACAGGCTCGGTAGTTCGTCCAGGATGCTGAGGTGTCGCCGAGCCCGGTAGAGCCCGCCGGCGGCGAAGATGGCTACCGTGAGCGCGGTGTTGGCCAGCGTCCCCCGCCAGTAGCTCTGGCTGATCAGCAGCGGCGCGAGCAGCGCGACCACGTCGACGGGCGCCGTCATCATCCAGGCCCGGAGTCGGCGGGTACGCTTCGAGGCTCGGGAACCGGCGTACGGCAAAACGGCCGTCGTGTCGAGACCGGCGCGTGTCCCACTCACGGCCGGATGGCCTGACATGGTCGATCCTCCCCGTGGCAACCCTTGCCGGCGTACGACGCAAGCCGAAGGCGATCGAAGGCTATGAGCGGGCTGACCGCGCCGCCAGACCCGGCTGCAAGATATTACTTGGCGGTATTCAGGATGTCGGCGACGGAATCCCGGCGAACGGCGTTGAACAGCGTCTTGGCTTTGGCCGTGTCCGCGAACACCACGCTCTCGGTGCCCACCCTGCCGGTCCCCTTCGACGGGCAGGTGAAGAAGCCCAGGTTCCCAGACCGCAGGTGACGAAGCTCCATCGCCAGGTCAAGCGGGGACAGGGATTTGTCCACCGCCACCGCGTTCGCCGTGGCCTTCATGAACGAGTTCAGCTTGCTCGGGCTGGTCAACACGCCGCCGGAGGCGGCCTTGTCGAGGATGGCCTTGATGACCTGCTGCTGGTGCTTGATCCGGGCGAAGTCCCCGTTCGCGAACGCGTACCGCTCACGGGCGTAGTCGAGCGCCATGGCGCCGTCCATGGTCTGTCGACCCTTCACGAACTCCCTGCGCCCATCGGGGTTCAGCGAATGGGTCGAGGTGAAGCTCTGTTCGACGTCGATCTCGACGCCACCCAGGGCGTCGACGATCTCCTTGAAGCCGGAGAAGTCCACCATCGCGACATGATCGATGCGGATGCCGGTGAACTCCTCGACCGTCTGGACCATCAACGGCACACCGCCCCATGCGTACGCCGCGTTTATCTTGGCGTCCCGGCCGCCCCGGCCCTCCTTGGACCTGGGTACGTGGACCCAGGTGTCCCGGGGGATCGAGATGAGCTGGGCGCTCGATCGGTCCTTCGGTAGGTGGGCGAGGATGATGGTGTCGCTCCGGGAACCCGAGGCGCTCTCCGGGTCCCGCGTGTCGCTCCCCAGGACCATGATGTTCATCGCGCCCTGTGCGACAACCGGTGGGCGGGACGCCTCGGGCACGTCATTGAAGGCATCGACGCGTTCGATCTTGTTATTGATCGAGCGGTAGTAGAGCGTCCCGGCGACCGCTCCACCCGCACCGACCAGGACCACGACCAACAACACGATCAGGGCGACCCGTCGGCCGCGCCGCCGACGGGGTGCGGGGACGATCGGACCGCCAGCATCCTCTACATTGGATGGCAAACCGGACTCGTCCGGTCCGGCGTCGAGGGTCTGATGGCGATCCGGCATGTCAACGATGCTACTGACTCACCTTCTGCCATGGTGGCCCTCGTCCGACCGGTCAGGATCGACCATCCGGTCGAGGGCTGGACATCCTCCCTTTCCCGGGCGACCGGTAGACCTGACCGCGCGGTCGGAGTACGACGGAACGGGCCAGACGGTGCCACGACCTGCCGTCCCGGCACGCCCGGCATGCCTTGCTGATAGAACCCTGCCATGGACATGATGCGGCTGACGGCCATCCACACGTACCCGGTCAAGGGTTGCCACCGGCTGGACCACGACACCGCCGCGGTGCAGCCGTGCGGGCTCGCGGGCGACCGGCGGTGGATGGTGGTCGACCCGGCCGGCATCGGCGTCACCCAACGAGAGGTCCCGGCGCTCGGATCGCTGCGGGCCGCGCCACACCCCGACGGGCTGCTGCTGGGCGCCCCCGGCCGCGACGACCTGAGGATCGTCGAGCCGGTCGGCGCCGAGACCGTACCGGTGCGGGTCTTCCCGAACCGGATGGCCGTACCGGCCCAGCCGGCCGGGCCGGTCGCGGACGGGTGGCTCGGCGACCTGCTGAACCGCGACGTGCGGCTGGTCTGGCTGGGACGGCCCGGTCGGCACCTGCCGCCCGACGATCCGCGCGACCCCGGTGACCAGGTCAGTTTCGCTGACTCGTACCCGCTGCTGCTGGTCAACGAGGCGTCGCTGGCCGCGTTGAACGGCTGGTTGCGGGATTCCGGAAGCCGGGAGGGTCCGCTGCCGATGGACCGGTTCCGTCCCAACATCGTCGTCGACGGGGCCGAGCCGTGGGCCGAGGACGCCTGGATCGGCGGGCGGATCCGGGTGGGACCCACACTGTTCCGGGTCGCCGGCGCGTGTAACCGCTGTGTCGTCACCACCACGGACCAGGAGACGGGGGAGCGGGGCAGCGAGCCGCTGCGGGTGCTGGCCCGGCACCGTCGCGGGGACGACGGCCTGCTCTTCGGGGTGCATCTGGTCCCCGAACCGGTGGCCGGCGACCTCCTCGGATCGGTCTCGGTCGGTGACCCGGTGCTGCTCTCGGCCTGCGACCCCCGGCCCGTGGTGAACGTCTGAGGAAGCCCGCCCGCTTAGGTCTTGCTTAGGTCCATTGCTTCCCGCCCGCCCGGTCCGGCAGCATCAGTCGCCGTGGATCACGTGGTCAGCCAGCAGCCCGACCGGTCGTCCGTCGCCGACCCGTATTCCGTCCCCGACCGGTCCCCGGTCCCCGAATCGCGGCGGGCGCCGCGCCGGTGGTCGGTCCGCTGGCTGGCGGCCGGCGGTGTGGCGACAGCCGCCGCGGTGGTCGGGCTCGCGGTCGCCGTCCAGGCCGGCGGGGCGCCGGCCTGCGCCGCCCTCGCCGCGCCGGCCCGCCGCGCCGCGCCGCTGGGCCAGGCCGCGCCGCCGACCGGCAGCACCGTCCACAAGGGCAAGGCCACGTTCTACGACTCGAAGGGCGCCGGCGGAAACTGTTCGTACCCGGTCGCCCCGGCCGACCACCGGTACGTCGCGCTCGGACCGAGCGAGTACGCCTCGGCCGCCGGGTGTGGTGGGTACCTCGACGTCACCGGTCCACGGGGCACCGTACGAGTGCTGATCATGGACCAGTGTCCGGAGTGCGCGGCGGGCCACCTCGACCTGTCCGCCGAGGCGTTCGCCCGGATCGCCGACCCGGTCCAGGGAATCGTTCCGGTGAGCTACCGTGCCGTGGTCAACCCGTCGCTGCCGGGCCCGCTGACGTTCCGGCTGAAGGAGGGCTCGTCGCAGTGGTGGTTCGCCGTCCAGGTCGGCAACCACGGCAACCCGTTGCGGTCGGTCGAGGTGCGCGCGGGCAGCGGCGGCTCCTGGCGGTCCGCCGCCCGGCAGGACTACAACTACTGGCTCATCGAGGCCGGGGCCGGCCCCGGGCCGTACTCCATCCGGGTGGTCGACGTGTACGGCCACCAGGCGGTCGCGACCGGCATCCGGATGGCACCCGGCCAGGTCCAGCGCAGCTCGGTCCGGATGTACGGCGCGGGCGCCCGCTCGGTACCCCGGGCCGTCCATCCCAGCCGAACCGCCGCACCCAGCCCGCGGCCGAGCCGTACCCCCACACCGACCCCGTCCGCGATCCCGGCGGACGCCGGGATCGCGACCGCTGACACCGGCGCGCTGGTCGCGTCCACCGGCGCGGTCGCGGCCCCCACCAACTGCGGCTGACCGGGCGGCGCCCCGGTCCGGTCCGCGTCCTGGCCAGCGTTACAGCCCGTGTCCTGGGCAATGTTCCGGTCCGGCCCTCGACCGGTCCGGCCCTCGACCGGTCCGGCCCTCGACCGGTCCGGCCCTCGACCGGTCTGGCCTGCGGCGGGGTCCTGCTTGGCGCCGTCGACCAGCGCCGGCCGGCAGCTCCGGGACGCCGTCTAACCGACCGTCGGTGGCGCTTGGACTGTCGGTGGCGCCGGGACCACCGGCGGCGGAGCGGGCGGCTGGCCAGGTGCTGCCGGTTGGCCGGGTGCTGCCGGTTGGCCGGGCACCGCTGGTTGGCCGGGTGCTGTTGGTTGGTCGGGTGCCGGCCGGGGTGCCCACGTCCAGGCCGGCGCGGGGCCGTCCGGGCGTTCCGGACCCGGCTCCCAACGCGGGCCGGCCAGGACCACCAGCAGGGCCGCCAGGCTGAGCAGCCCACCCACCAGAAACGTGCCCCGGGCGTCGAGCAGTCGCAGCGCGGTACCGCCACACGCGGTGCCCAGCGCCACCCCCACGTTGTACGCCACCGAGTTGGCCGCCAGCGCAACCTCGGTACGCCCCGGAGCCACCCGCAGCGTCCGGTGCTGGGCCGCCAGGAACACCGGCGTGGCCGCGAACCCCAGCAGGGTGAGCAGCACCACGGTGATGGTCCGGTTCGCCACCAGGACCGCCAGCAGGAGCATCGCCACCGCCTGCAGCAGAATGCAGCCGGCGAGCACCGTACCGGGCCGGCGGTCCAGCAGCGCTCCGACGACCGCGACGCCCAGGAACCCGGCCAGCCCGAAGACGCCGAGCAGCAACCCCACCGGGCCGTCGGCGAAGCCACCCGCGGTGCGCAGCACCTCGACCAGATAGGACAGGCTGGTGAACGTCCCGGTGACGGCCAACGTCATCACGGCCAGCGTGGTCACGAACCGGAGCGCGTCCGGGGTCGCGCCGTACGCGGCGTCGCCCATCCGGGGTGGCGTCGAGGGCAGCAGGAGACCGATCAGGACCAGGGCCACCAGCGCGCACAGCGCGAGCAGCCGGAACGGCGCCGCCCAACCCTGCTGCCGGCCGAGCCAGTTCCCGACCGGCACGCCCAGCACCATGGCCAGGGCGCCGCCGACCGCGAGCAGGCCCACCACCCGTCCGCGCGCGGCCACCGGGAACATGCCCACCGCCACGGGCGCCATGATGCTCCAGAACAGCGCCTGGGCCACCGCGGTCGCCAGGCGGGCGGGCAGCAGGACGGCGTACGACGGCAGCAGGGTCGGGATCAGGCTCGCGCAGAGCAGTACGGACAGCACGCCGAGCAGCAGGAATCGGCGCGGCACGTGCCGGGTCCAGTGGGCCAGCGGCAGCGAGACGACGGCCACGGTGAGCCCGTACCCGCTGATCAGGTGTCCGATCGAGGTGAGCGGCACGTGCAGGTCCGTCGACATGATCCGGAGCAGCCCGATCGGCAGGCTCTCCGCGGTGTTGAAGCTGAACGCGGAGAGCATCAGCGCGCCGACGAGCAGCGCCCGTCGCCGGCCGCCGACCAGGACCATCCACTCCCCTTCCGCCGACCGCCGGAGCAACCGACGTCAGTCCGCAGAAGTGGACATAACACCCTAGAATGGATTAAGACAACCCGACCTGCCGTGGCGAGGGCGGCGACGGGTACGTACGGCGCTGTGGACCCCTTTCAGGGGTACGGCGTGACGCTGTGAATCCGGGGTGACCGGGCATCGGTTCGGATCATCCGGCCTGGACCAGTCACAGGCAGGGCGCGGACGGGTGGGCATTCTGTGCGGAAGAGGGGACTTGAACCCCTACGCCCGAAGGCACGGGAACCTAAATCCCGCGTGTCTACCTATTCCACCACTTCCGCTGGCCCAAGCAGTCTAGAACGTCGTGCCTGGACCGTGTTGAGCCCTGCCGCCCGCAGAATCGTTGACACTGTGCCATGGCTGACCCCATGACCGTCGGCGGTCAGCAGCCGAGCCAGTGGCTTCGGGCCCAGCTCTGGGTGCGCGAGTGCGTACGCGATGACTCGCTCACGTCGATCTTCCGCGCGCCAACTCCGACCGCCGGTCCGTGGGCGTAGCAGACCGTCCCGTTCGAGGCGGTGGCGGAGCCGATGCAGGTGGGCGAGGCTGCAACCGGCCACTCGTGCCACCGCGGTGGCGGTCAACTCCCGGCGGTCGACCCGGTCTGGCAACTCGACCAATCGGGACTCTGTGACGGCCGGCCGGTCGCCCCGCAGCACGGATCCCGAGACCCCGGCCGCTGGGTCCGGAACTCCGAAGATCCGGCGATTGCGTCCGGCATAGGTCGGAGTCTGACTGTGACAATTGGGGCAGAGAAACCGCAGGTTCTCCAGTCGGCAGTCCCAGACCGAACCGTTGCGGTGGTCCGCCTGAAGGGTCAGCGGTCGTCCCGCCCAGACTGGTCCGATGCCGCATTCCGCGCACCGCTCGGGTATGTCGGATTCAACAAGAGCCCGGCGGAGCAACTCGGGGCGTGCCCGTCGCTGGTCACGGTCGCGGCGTACCAGGATCTGCTCGGCGGATAGCCGGGGAGGGACCCGCCCCGAACCGCCTCGTCGAGTGAAGTGTGAGGTGTCGAGGCCCAGCGCGATGATCCGTGCGATATCGGTGGCGGTGTATCGATACCTCACCATGGCGAGACCGTATCGGGTGGTACCGACACCACCGGGCCACGACAGCGCCCGCCCCGGCCTGCTCGGCTGGGGTTGATCAGTCCAGGCCGAGGTCCCGGCGCAGCTTGGCGACGTGTCCGGTGGCCTTGACGTTGTACATGGCCTTCTCGATCCGGCCCTCCGGATCGATGACGAAGGTCGAGCGGATCACGCCGGTCACCGTGCGGCCGTACATCTGCTTCTCGCCGTACGCCCCGTACGCGGTCAGCACCGCCTTGTCCTCGTCGCTGACCAGGGGGAAGGTGAGTGCGTCCCGGTCGCGGAACTTCGCGAGCTTGGCGGGCTTGTCCGGCGAGATGCCGACCACCTCGTACCCGGCGGTCTGGAGTGAGGCGAGCGAGTCACGGAAGTCACACGCCTGCTTGGTGCAGCCGGGCGTCATGGCGGCCGGGTAGGCGTACAGAAGGACCTTCCGGCCCCGCAGGTCGGCCAGCGAGAGCGCTTCACCGGTGTCGGTGGGCAGGGTGAACTCGGGGGCGGGATCACCGGGGGACAGGCGGGTCGGCTCGGTCATGGCCGTGACCATACCGTCGCCGGCCCGGGCCGGTCGGCACGGTGGCGATCCCAGGCCGTGACCTTGACCGGCTGGCCACCCTCCCGGGGCTTGTTGCAAGATATTGGCAACAGCGTCAGGTTGGCGGGACGTCGACGGGTGACCGACGGCGCCGGGCGGTAGGGAGATCGGGTGCGTACGGTCGCGATGCACATCTCGAACGGGATCATCAACGGCCCGGTCGCCGGGGTCTTCGCGGCGTTCGCGCTGGCCGTGCTGGCGCTGTGCGTCCTGCGCGGCCGGCGGGACCTGGACGACCGGCTGGCCCCGATGGCCGGCCTGGTGGCGGCGTTCATCTTCGCGGTGCAGATGCTCAACTTCCCGATCTTCACGGGCGCGGTGAGCGGTCACCTGCTGGGTGGTGCGCTCGCGGCGATGCTGGTCGGGCCGTGGGTGGGCGCGCTGTGCGTGGCGGTGGTGCTGATCGTCCAGTCGCTGGTCTTCGGCGACGGCGGGGTGGCCATGCTCGGCCTCAACGTCACGAACATGGCGATCATCGGGACCGCCGCGGCGTACCTGCTGATCGCCCTGCTGCTGCGGACGCTGCCGCGCAGCCCGGCCGGCCTCGCGGTGACCGCCTTCACCGCCTCCCTGGTCAGCGTGCTGGCCGCCAGCCAGGGGTTCGTGTTCGAGTACTGGCTCGGTGGCACCGCCGGGCTCAGCGGTGGCATCGGTGGCCTGGCCGGCACGATGGGCGGGGTCCACCTGCTGATCGGGGTCGGCGAGGGCCTGATCACCGCGACCACCGTGCTGGCCGTCGCCCGGGTCCGGCCCGACCTGGTGTACGCGCTCCGAGCCCTGCCGCCGGCCCGCGCGACGGGCCGCCGGATCGGCCGGCCCCACCCGCCCGGCTCGGCCGTGCCGTCGCCGGAGCCGGTCCTGGCGGGGCCGGTCCTGGCGGGGCCGGACGTGGCGGGGCCGGACGTGGCGAAGCCGGATCTGGCGACGGCACCATCCGGCCCGACCGTGCCGGCATCCGGCCCGGCCGGGGGAGCGCCGAGCCCGACGCCGCCGGTCGACCCGTCGACCGCTGGCGGTACGCCGGCCCCCGGCGGTACGCGGTGAGGAGGCGTTCGTGGGTCTTCGTGATCGCGGGGCTGCTGGTCGCGCTGGTGCTCGCGGGAGTGGTGAGCAACTTCGCCTCGCCGCATCCGGACGGGCTGGACGCGTCGCTGCGCGCGGGTTGCACGGTTGACGCCCACGACAACATCACCGGCGGCAACTGCCCGGCCCAGCGGGCCCGTGGTCACGAACTGGGCGGCCCGCTGGCCAACTACGGCATCCGGGGCGTGGACAACCCGTACCTGTCGACCGGCCTGTCCGGGGTGCTCGGTGTGCTGATCACGTTCGCCCTCGGCGGCGGCGTCTTCTGGCTGGTCCGCCGCCGGGGCACCACCGGCGGGGACCGGGCCGGCGGGGATCGGGCCGGCGGGGATCCGGCGGCGTCGACCGGACGGCGAGGCTAGGCCGCGATGGGCACCGGACACGCGCACGTGCTGCACCTGGACCATGACTCACCCGTGCACCGGCTGCCGCCCGAGGTGAAGATCGCCGCGATGGTCGCGTTCACCATCTCGGTGGTCGCCACCCCCCGGCAGGCGTTCTGGGCCTTCGGCGGTTACGCGGCGCTGGTCGCCCTGGTGGCGGTGCTGGCCCGGGTACGCGCGCGCTGGCTGCTCGGCCGGGCGCTGATCGAGCTGCCGTTCGTGCTGTTCGCGGTGGCGTTGCCGGTGCTCGGCGCGGGGGACCGGGTGGACTGGTTGGGGCTGCGGCTGTCGGTGGACGGCCTGTACGGGGGCTGGAACATCCTGGCCAAGGGCACCCTCGGCGTACTGGCCTCGCTGCTGCTCGCCGCGACCACGACGAACCGGGACCTGATCCTCGGCCTGGACCGCCTGCGTTGCCCGCAGATCCTCACCCAGATCGCCACCTTCATGCTGCGCTACCTGGAGGTGCTGGCCGGTGAGGCCCGGCGGATGCGGGTGGCCCGTATCTCGCGCGGTGACGACCCGCGCTTCCTGTGGCAACTGCGTGGCTTCGCCGCCGGGGTGGGCGCGCTGTTCCTGCGCGCCTTCGAACGGGGGGAACGGGTCTACCTGGCCATGGTGTCGCGCGGCTACTCGGGCCG
This sequence comes from Plantactinospora sp. A48, assembly GCF_055793945.1. NCBI lineage: Bacteria > Bacillati > Actinomycetota > Actinomycetes > Micromonosporales > Micromonosporaceae > Plantactinospora > Plantactinospora sp. A48. The sequence continues at coordinate 57,962 of NZ_JBTIXF010000040.1, forward strand.
GATGCCGGTGGTGTGGCGGGCGGCCGGCGCGGCGACCGCCGCCCAGTGGGTGGCCGGAGCCGCCGTTCCGGTGCTGGCCGCCGGCATCGCCACGGCGGCGGTGCTGGTGTCATGATCGACGACATGGAACAGCCCGCCTCGCTGGACGTCCGTGGGGTCCGGTACGCCTACCCGGACGGGCACGTGGCGCTGCACCGGGTCGATCTGACGGTGCCCCGCGGGGACCGGGTGGCACTGCTCGGCCCGAACGGCGCCGGTAAGACCACCCTGGTGCTGCACCTGAACGGGATCCTCAGCCCGGTCGACGGGACGGTCACGGTGGGCGGGCTCACCGTGGACCGGGACCGCGCGACGCTGGCCGAGGTACGCCGCCGGGTCGGCATCGTCTTCCAGGACCCGGACGACCAGTTGTTCCTGCCGACGGTGGCCGAGGACGTCGCGTTCGGCCCGGCGAACCTGGGACTGCGCGGCGCCGAACTGGCCGCCCGGGTGGACGAGGCACTGACCGCGGTGGGCATGCTGGAACACCGGGACCGGGCCCCGCACCACCTGTCGTTCGGGCAGCGCCGCCGGGTCGCCGTGGCCACCGTGCTGGCCATGCGGCCCGAGATCCTGGTCCTGGACGAACCGTCGTCCAACCTTGATCCGGCCGCCCGGCGGGAACTGGCGGACATCCTGCGGGGCCTGCCGGTGACGCTGCTCATGGTGACCCACGACCTGCCGTACGCGCTGGAGTTGTGTCACCGGTCGGTGGTGCTGGACGCCGGCCGGATCGTGGCGGACGGGTCGACGCCGGACATCCTGGCCGACCCGGAGCTGCTGCGCCGGCACCGGCTGGAGCTGCCGTACGGCTTCGACCCGCGGCTGGCCGCCGCCCAACTCGCCGCCCGCCGATAAAGCCACCCCGGGCCGGGCGACCCGCTCCCGTATCCAGCCTGACCGCCAAGGCCGCTCGCCTCGGGTTGGGGGCCGGGCGACCCGCTCCCGTATCCAGCCTGACCGCCAAGGCCGCTCGCCTCGGGTTGGGGGCCGGGCGACCCGCGTCGGGATCAAGCCTGACCGCCCAGAGCGGGTCGTCCGGCC